>CAZPWU010000273.1:0-4228 GCA_964590325.1 uncultured Anaerolineaceae bacterium
TAGGATGTGTACGTTCGTTCAGTGAACGTACACATCATCCCAATATGCTCTTATTTTCAGTCAATGATGCAATGTCAAACTTCACTGAGGAATATATTGGTAAACGGTTAAATAGAAACCAGGATCTACCTTGTGATGAGAGCATTTATCCATCTGCCCTGCTTCCTGACGCCCCTCGACCAGCTGCGGTTCTGGTACCCCTGGTGCGGGTAAAGACTGTACCCAATGACATTCCTGGATGGCGATGGCACGTCTTATATACCCGCCGCACCAGCATTTTGGCTGAGCACAGCGGTCAGGTAGCATTTCCGGGCGGTCGTTCTGATCCCGATGATCCATCCCCTGAGGCCACTGTTCTCCGTGAAGCGTATGAAGAGATCGGCCTGAATCCAGAAGATGTCCGTATTCTCGGACGACTCGAACGTCTGTTGACTATCACAAATTACTGCATCACACCGGTCGTGGGAGTAATGCCATGGCCTTATCCTATCAGCCTGGAAAAAGATGAAGTCAGTCGGGTTTTCACTATACCCCTGGAGTGGCTGGCAGATACACAAAACCATGAAGTGCGTCATAGACCGCTCCCTCCCCCATTCTCAGGGGTCCCCGTAATCTACTTTAAAGCTTACGAAGGGGAATTATTATGGGGGGTCAGCGCCAGTATCACGGTCTCATTACTGGAAACTTTATTAAAATAAAAAGCGGGTGCCAGGCACCCGCCCATTTGACCTACCCGTTTATTCTTCTGCCTCGCCTTCTTCCTCTTCTTCCTTCTTACCTTTTTCAATCAATTCGGGTTCAGCCACTACCTCTTCAACCACGACCTCTTCTACTTCCTCAGCCGCCTGAGCAGTGACCACCACAACCACTTCGTTCGGGTCCTCTAATAACTCTACCTTTTCAGATATGACCAGGTTACGTACATAAATTGCATCACCAATCTGTTTCAATCCTGAGACATCCGCTATAATGCGCTCAGGTAAATCCTGCGGGAAGCACTCCACTTCTACCTCATCCAGGCCGGTCACCAATACACCGTTAAAATCTTTAACGGCGGGTGATTCACCCACGATCACTACAGAAACGCTGGTGCGCAATTTCTCTTTCATCGATACAACCTGAAAATCAATGTGTTTCAGTGTACCGCGTATAAAATCACGCTGCCTTTCGCGAACAAGAGCCAGGTGCTTTTCACCATCCAAGACCACCGTCACCAGAGCAGATGTGGTCATATGAGATAAGGTATGGCTGGCATCATGTAAATCTAAGCTGATCGGTGTGGGGGGGAAATTCCGACCATACAGCACCGCTGGCAGTAGCCCTTGCCTGCGTAACGCTTTGACCTGCTTGCCGGTAACCTCGCGTTTAACGGCTTTTATAGTTACTTCTTCCATTGCATCCTTCCTCGAGCGCCTCTCACCTTGCAGGATGAGATGCCATCTTCACCAACATGGCATTTCACACTTTAAGGTTACCCTCGCTCTCCTGGGAATTATCCGGCCTCGACCGGTTGATAGTGCGGGTCGAATTTTAGCTTTATTGTAAGGTTTCGTCAATGGTCGCACGAGATTGGTATAATGAGGACATGATCCCGTTAAAAGAGCTCCCACCAAATTACCAACTGCATAGCACGTTTAACCTGTCGACTAAAAAGGCTGTACTCGTTTTGAACCTGATCGGGTTCTTTCTGCTGCTCTTCTTTGGCTGGTTGTTTATCGGCCTGGCTAAGGCTATGCGACCTGACTTTACCAGGTTTGGGATCATCATATCAAGCGTTTTCAGCCTTTTAGTACCATTGGTAGTCCTCTTATTAATGATCTTACTGCACGAGGTCATTCATGGTTTGTTTTTTTGGTTATATACCCACCAGCGACCGATATTTGCTTTTAAAGGAGCCTATGCATATGCTGCCGCGCCCGATTGGTACCTGCCGCGTAATAAGTATTTGGTCGTTGGATTATCACCCCTGATCCTTATCTCACTGGCTGGATTGTTGTTACTCACAATTGCGCCATTATCTTTTTTCCCATCGATACTCATCGCCATGATATTCAACGCCGCCGGTGCCATTGGTGATCTGATCGTAGTTGGGTGGCTACTGCTTCAACAGCCTGATAGCCTGGTACGCGATTATGGCGATATGTTTACCGTTTACCAACCGGTTACCGTGTACTCCCAAGAAATTCCAGGATAACACCTCTGAATAGTATTTCATTGACCTCGATCCCATACTACCAAATCCACGAATTTGAAGCCAATTTAGGCGGTCAAAAGATCCGTGTGAACACCAAACCTGGTATCCCTTCCTGGGATCAGATCACACCGGCAACGAGACTGCTTGCCGAGATCACTTATAGACCCTCAGCCGAACGCATCCTTGTATTTGGGTGTGGTCACGGAGCGCTGGCAGTCGCTTTAGCACGCCAAAATCCTGATAGCTCTCTCTGGCTGATGGATATTAATTTTATATCTCTGAGGATGGCAGAATTAACCCTCAAAGCGAATGGGGTTTCTAACGCTCGGGTGTGTGAGCAGCCAGGTATCAAGGCCTCACAAATGGGATACTTCGATACAGTGGTGTTGGAACTTCCCAAAGGTCGTAAACTGGCACGCCGATGGTTGGTGGAGGCTTATGCTGCTCTGAAGGTGGGCGGTGAATTTTACCTGGCTGGAGCTAACCGGGAAGGCATCCAACCTGTGGTCAAAGATACCGAGGTCCTCTTTGGTAACACAACCCTTTTGGGATATCGCAAAGGATGCCGCGCCGTACGAACTGTGAAAACTGCTCCAGACTTACCTGGCGCAGATTGGGCAAACGAACCGGGAATCGCCCTCGCAACCTGGTATGAATTTAAAGTAGAAATAGGAAATAGCAGCTTTAAGCTACTTAGCTTGCCGGGAGTGTTTTCTTATGATCGGTTGGATGAGGGAACTGAGCTGTTGCTAGCTAGTATGAAGATACCCCCTGGTGCACGAGTATTAGATGTTGGCTGCGGTTACGGTATCCTCGGGCTATATACAGCGCGTTTTGGAGCTGCAAGCGTAGATATGGTTGATGTTAACCTGTTAGCCGTAAGCTCTGCCCAAGAAAACATCCTCCTCAACAACCTCCCTGATGCACATGCTTTTCCCAGCGATGCATTGAGCGCCATAAAGGACAGGCAATACGATTTAGTTGTGTCTAACCCTCCATTCCATAGTGGCAAGTCTGTTGACTATGATATCGCACAGGCATTTATCGCCGATTCCTGGCGGGTCCTGGTACCCGGTGGACGGCTGGTTCTGGTAGCTAATAAATTCATCCGCTATGACCGGCAAATGAAATCTATCTTCGATCAGGTCGAGGTCCTGGCAGAGACAAACAAATATCATGTGCTCTCTGGCACTAAACGAACGTGAAAGTGCAATGGTCATAAACCGTCGATTATCCCATTAAAGGTTCACCTATGTCTTCCCCTGAAATCTATACCATCGATCTAAATTTTCAAGGAACGCCAGGTATCATTGGAGCGTATCTTATTCCTCACCGGCGTGGAGCCATTCTGGTGGAGTGTGGTCCCGGCTCAACGGTCCAGACTTTACTGAAAGGGCTGAAATCGCATGGGCTTGGGATAGCTGACCTTACTGATGTCTTCTTGACCCATATCCATCTGGATCACGCGGGTGCAGCAGGTTGGTTAGCCAACCAGGGAGTCTGCATCCATGTCCATCCGAATGGCGCTCCTCACCTGCTTAACCCCGAGAAGCTGATTGCCTCAGCAGCCCGGATCTACGGGTCTTTGATGCAGGATCTCTGGGGTGAGCTATTACCAGTTCCGACTGAACGCCTTGCGGTAATCCAAGATGACCAGCTTGTAGAGGTTGATAATCTGCAGATCCGCGCAATAAACACTCCTGGACACGCTGAACACCACTACGCCTACCTGATAGATGACATCTGCTTTAGCGGGGACATCGGAGGAGTACGCTTGGCCGGTTTAAACCACTTACGTTTACCCATGCCACCACCTGAGTTTCACCTTGAGAAATGGCGTGAGAGCTTGAAGCGGTTGCGCCAGGAGCACTTCAACCGAATCGTCCCCACCCACTTTGGGATTTTTACCGATCCTGAATGGCACCTGGCAGCCTTGGTTAACGCTTTGGATGAGGTGGAAAAATGGATGGAGGCTGTTATGCCATCCAACCCACCGGTTGAGCTCTTGCGCCAGCAATTCATCGATTGGACGCT
>CAZPWU010000274.1:0-4219 GCA_964590325.1 uncultured Anaerolineaceae bacterium
ATTTGATGAGCGCTGGAGTGCTGCTTATAACTCGCCCCCAAACTGACATGCACCCCTCAGAAATTGCATCTTGTTATAAATAATAATATCTGCTATAATAATAATTTGCCACTTACCAGCCGACATATTAATTTCCCTGGTGGTAAATTTTAAATTGGACGATGTAAAGCATAACTGATAACCTTGCGTGGCGGAAATCTTAACCGCTCACGCTTTACGTCGTTTTAGCTTGGACAACTCAACTCTTAAGTTGTTTATCAGGAGATACCTTATGGCCTTAAATCTACCCAGCAAGTCATACGCACATATCCGGGTCCAATTAAAGCTGCCTGACTTGATCGAAGTGCAATTGGAATCTTTTAAACGCTTAAAGAAAGAGGGACTTGCTGATCTTTTTCACGAAATCTCACCCATCGAATCATATAACAAGGGGATGAAGTTATACTTCCCCAGCCACACACCCGAGTCCGAACAATGGGGGTTGACCTATTGGTTTGGTGAACCAAAGCATAGCCTGGATGAATGTGTGGAGCGTGACCTGACTTATGCCAGTCCGCTTTACGTCTCTGTGCTGTTGGCTGGCCCAGATGTTCCTGAACCTATCAAACAGGATATCTTCCTAGGCGATTTTCCGGAGATGACGGAAAAGGGCACTTTCATTGTGAATGGCACCGAACGAGTGGTCGTCTCGCAGTTGATCCGGTCACCGGGCGTTTACTTTGAGGCACCGATCGACCGTTCAACAGGTCGCCCGTTGGCAGTTGCCAAATTGATCCCCGATCGTGGGGCATGGATGGAATTCGAGACACGTAAAAGTGATTACCTGACTCTACGGTTTAACCGTAAACGCACTGTACCAGTAACAATTTTCCTGCGCGCTCTGGCAGCCGTGGAAGATGGTATGCCAGACTCACCCTTGAAGAAAGGGACGGATGAAGAGCTGCTTGAGCTTTTCGGGGATGTAGATAATAATCCTGACCGGATGTTCATTGCATCTACCTTATATCAGGAACCTGAATGGGACTTGAGCGGCAGATTGACAATAGCGGAAGCTGCTCTGCTTGAATTCTTTAAACGCATGCGGCCAGGTGATCCAGCGACTTTAGAAAATGCACGTGAATTCCTTGAAGAACAGCTATTTGATCAACGGCATTATGACCTTGAGCGCGTGGGTCGTTATAAACTTAACCAGAAATTAGACCTGCACAACCATGTGCCAATCAACCACCGTATGGTGACCAAGTGGGATATCGCAGGGCTCGTACGGCGCATGGTTATGATCAATAACAGCACCCAGGCCCCAGACGACATTGATCACCTGGGTAACCGCCGGGCAAAGACGGTCGGCGAATTGATCCAGAATAAGCTGCGTATCGGCCTGCGTCGTATGGAAAGAGTAATTAAGGAACGCATGTCCATCCGGGATCAAGACCAGCTCTCCCCGATTACGTTGATCAATATACGCCCGGCTGTAGCGGCCTTGCGCGAATTTTTCGGCTCAAGCCAGCTATCCCAATTCATGGATCAGACAAACCCTCTTGCAGAGCTACGTCACAAACGCACGCTGTCAGCATTGGGACCGGGCGGTCTTCGTCGTGAACGAGCAGGATTTGACGTGCGCGATGTCCACCATTCGCATTATGGACGGATTTGTCCTATCGAGACACCCGAAGGTCCAAACATCGGGTTAATTGGCCGGCTTGCTTCTTTTGCCCGTGTCAACGAATATGGCTTTATCGAAACCCCTTATCGGCATGTGTATAAAAGCTTACCACCGAAGGACCCTCGCTTGTTGGGCCGTGCTTTACGCGAAACCTTAACAGGTCCAAAGACGGTGGAGGTCATTGGGAAAGAGGGTGACCGCATTACCCCCGCGATGGCCAAGGCTATTTCTAAGTTGAAAGTTCCAGAGGTTTTGGTCTTGCCCTTTGCCTCCGATGAGACAGAGTATCTCTCCGCAGATGTCGAAGACCGATTTGTGATTGCTCAGGCGAACACACTCCTAAACGAACACAATGAGTTTCTGCTACGTAGAATATCGTCCCGTTACCATTCTGGCTTTATCTTCGCTACAGCAGATAATGTCGACTATATGGATGTAGCCCCTCATCAGATCGTTGGGATCAGTGCCGCTTTGATCCCGTTCCTGGAGCATGACGATGCTAACCGAGCACTGATGGGGTCAAACATGCAGGCTCAAGCAGTTCCATTACTTAAGCCGGATATTCCCCAGATTTCGACAGGAATGGAATATCACGCCGCCATGGACTCGGGCCAGGTTGTCATCGCTGAAGAAGATGGTGAAGTGGTCTCTGTAACAGGTAACCACATCACGTTAATGACAATTGATGGTGAAAAATCATACATTCTACGTAAATATCAAAGGTCAAATCAGAGCACTTGCATAGACCAGCGACCAGCAGTGGTCAAGGGTCAGCGAGTGAAGCAGAACGACGTCATTGCAGACTCATCGTCAACCGAGAGTGGTGAACTGGCTTTGGGGCAAAATGTTGTCGTAGCCTTCCTATCCTGGGAGGGAGCTAACTTCGAAGATGCAATCGTCATCTCGGAACGTTTAGTACAAGATGACCTCTTCACCTCCGTCCACATCGAGAAATATGAGGTAGAGTCACGCGACACCCGCCTTGGACCTGAGGAGATCACCCGCGATATCCCGAACGTCGGCGAGGAAGCCATCAAAGACCTGGACGAGCGAGGTATTATCCGGATCGGCGCCGAGGTCGGTCCTAATGACATCCTGGTTGGAAAAATATCCCCCAAGGGTGAAAAGGAGCTGACCCCTGAAGAACGCCTCCTGCGAGCGATCTTTGGCGAGAAATCTCGTGACGTCAAGGATACCTCCCTACGCATGCCCCACGGTGAACGGGGAAAAGTCGTTGATGTCAAAGTCTTTACCCGCGAGGACAACTCTGATCTATCAGCAGGCATAGATATGATGGTCCGAGTCTCAGTCGCTCAACGACGGAAAATCACTGCTGGTGATAAGATGGCTGGACGCCATGGAAATAAGGGTGTCGTATCCCGTGTGGTTCCTGTGGAAGATATGCCTCTATTGGAGGATGGTTCGCCAGTTGATATCATCCTCAACCCAACAGGCGTCCCCGGCCGTATGAATTTGGGACAGATTTTGGAGACCCATTTAGGATGGGCAGCCAGCCGTCTGGGTTTCCGCGGCATAACCCCAGTCTTCGACGGCGCAACCGAGACTGAGATTGAAGCTGAATTAGCACGCGCCTGGATGATAGACCGTGCCTGGACGGAAACTGTCGATCAGGCATGGGCATTTTTGAAGGCGCAGGAATATGATCCTCTGAGTATCCAGGACGATGATGAAGTACGTCGGCTGTATTTGGAAGTCTGGTTGGGCGACCGCGGTTATGATGTTTACCGGCTCATATCAGACATGAATTTTGCCCGTAAATCCGTCTTGCGGGAATGGCTGCGTGATCATGGTCATGATCCGGACCAACTCCTAGATTTTGGGGAAGGAGAAAACCTGGTCAACGAACGCCAGAAGAAAGACCAAGTGGCAATTAATACTTGCCTGCGTATGTGGCTGCATAATTTGGATATAGATGTAGAAAAAGTACCTGATGAGGAACTGCGGGGTAAAGCTGAGCAGGTTTCGCTTGGGAAAGGTATCCCCATCCCAACCTTGGGAATGCAGATCCTCAGAGATGGTAAGACGGGCGAACCTTATGATCGACCGGTCACTGTCGGTGTTATGACCATGCTCAAACTACATCACCTTGTGGAAGATAAAGTGCATGCAAGGTCAACTGGCCCGTACAGCCTAGTCTCCCAGCAACCGTTAGGCGGGAAGGCCCAATTTGGAGGCCAGCGCTTTGGTGAGATGGAAGTCTGGGCGTTGGAAGCCTATGGTGCAGCCTACACGCTTCAAGAAATGCTTACCGTAAAATCGGATGATGTCCAAGGACGGGTGAAGACCTACGAGGCGATCGTTAAAGGAGAGCCGATTGAGGAACCCAGCATCCCGGCTTCTTTCCGTGTCCTGGTTAAAGAATTGCAAAGTTTAGGGTTGGCTGTAGAAGCGGTTACGGACTCTGGTGAAGTAATCAAGTTTGGAAAGGATGAAGAGAGAACCCGACCGCCTAGACTTGGCACAGGTCTCTTAGGATTGGGAGAAGAATTTTAACTTACCAGCTGTGCATGCCTTGACGCTCCTATGAGCGCATGG
>CAZPWU010000275.1:0-4209 GCA_964590325.1 uncultured Anaerolineaceae bacterium
GTCACGTACGCTTTGAGCATGCTTCCTTCTCTTACGGGAGGCACAGCGACGTACTGAAGGACATCTCTTTCGAAGCATTACCCGATCAGGTGATTGCCGTGCTTGGTCCAACTGGTTCAGGTAAGACCACCGTTATTAACCTGATCCCACGCTTCTACGACCCGACCTCCGGGTGCATAACCATTGATGGAGCCGATATCCGTGGTGTGACCATTAACTCGTTGCGCAGCCAGATCGGTATGGTGCTCCAGGAGACGACGCTCTTCGCGGCGTCGATCCGTGAAAATATTGCCTTTGGTAAGCCGGGCGCAACCCAGCAGGAGATTGAGGCAGCAGCGAAGGCAGCTCAAGCCCACGATTTTATCTTAAAAATGCAAAATGGATACGATACCGAGGTGGGTGAGCGTGGGGTGACGCTCTCCGGCGGTCAAAAGCAGCGCCTGGCTATCGCTCGTGCTCTGTTGACCGATCCACACATTTTGATTCTCGATGACGCCACCTCCAGCGTGGATACGGAGACGGAGCACCTGATCCAGCTAGCGTTGGAAAGGGTGATGCACGGTCGTACGACTTTCGTCATCGCTCACCGGTTGAGCACGGTGCAGCGCGCCGACCTGATCCTGGTATTGGATAAAGGGCGCATTGTGGCGCAGGGAGTGCATGAGGAGCTATTGAAGACTTCACCACTGTATCACAGTATCTATCACCAGCAGCTTAAGCCAAGAACTGAAAAAAAAGGTGAGATATGGGTTTCGGGATAGGTGTTTCCCATCCGGGTATGGGACCGAGAGGAGCACTCGACCATTTTTCATCCGGTCAGGACACGCGCGGGCAGGTTTTTAACCGGCGGGTCTTAGTGAGGTTGCTGGCTTTTTTACGCCCTCACTCGAAACAGATGGCACTGGCCTTTCTGGCGATGATAGCTGTCTCCGCACTGACCCTGTTGACCCCTTACCTGCTCAAGATAGCAGTGGACCAGTATATCACCCAGAGTGACCGGGAAGGGCTGGTACGCATCTCGCTCTTTTCTGCGTTGGCTTTCGCCGGCCTCTATGTTGCCAGTGCGGGGCAGCAGTACATGCTCTCATGGGTGGGTCAGCGGGTCCTGGCGAACCTGCGCGGCGAGCTTTTTCACCACCTGCAACAGTTATCGCTAAGCTACCACGACACACACATTGTCGGCGTGACAGTTTCGCGGGTGATGAACGATGTAGCCATCATCAATGAACTGCTCTCACAAGGGGTGATTACACTGATGGGGGACACCCTGGTATTGGTGGGTATTATTATCATCATGCTGACGATGGACCCCAAACTGGCATTGCTGACATTCACGGTATTGCCCCTGATGGTGTTGGTGACGGTTTTATTTTCGCGCAGTGCTAGAGTTGCCTTCCGAGAGACGCGCACGCGTGTGGCTAAAGTGGTCGGTGACCTGGCAGAAGATATTGCTGGGGTGCGAGTGATCCAGGCTTTCGGGCAGGAGAGCTCTACCCAGGAGCGTTTTACCCAGGTGAATGAGGCCAACCGCATGGCCAATATCAATGCCATGAACCTTTCGTTTATTTTCCTACCGACCATCGAGTTCCTGGGGATACTTTCTACCGCCATTGTGCTCTGGTTTGGTGGACGGGCGGTGGGGCGGGGAGAGGTGACATTGGGGGTATTGGTAGCCTTCTTATCGTATGTGACCCGTTTTTTTCAGCCAGTTCAGGAACTGAGCCGGCTGTACACCACCATGCAGGCTGCCATGGCGGGTGGTGAACAGGTGCTCAATCTGCTGGATACTGTGCCCGATGTTGAAGATCAGCTTGATGCAAAGGGAATGCCCCCGGTCGAGGGACGGCTAACGCTGGATCATGTCTCGTTCCGCTACCGACCGGAGCTGCCTGAGGTCCTACACGATGTATGCCTGGAAATTGAGCCAGGCCAAACTGTTGCTTTGGTAGGACCAACGGGTGCAGGTAAAACCTCCATCAGCAATCTGATTGTCCGCTTTTATGATGTGAGCAAGGGGACAGTATACATCGATGGGATCGATGTACGCATGGTGACACAGCAATCGTTGCACCGGCAGATTGGACTGGTGCCTCAGGATTCGTTCCTCTTCTCCGGTACGATCGCTGAAAATATCCGCTTTGGATGTCCGGAAGCTACTGACGAAGAGGTTGAACGGGCAGCGAGGATGGCGAATGCCCACGGCTTCATCGTAAGCAAGCCTGACGGTTACCAGACACGGGTGTTGGAGGGAGCCGCTAACCTTTCGGTGGGGCAACGGCAGCTTGTGTGTATTGCCCGAGCCATTTTGACCGACCCGCGCATATTAATCCTGGACGAAGCCACCTCCAATGTAGACAGCCTGACAGAGGGTCTGATCCAGGAGGCGCTACGCAATCTTCTACAGGGACGTACAGCCGTGGTGATTGCCCACCGTTTGAGCACGATCCGCAATGCCGACCTGATCTGTGTGGTGCAGGATGGTCAGATCGTGGAACAAGGGAAGCATGAGGAGCTGCTGGCGCGAGGTGGGGTTTATACTGTTCTTTATAACCGCCAATTTTCGGAATAGTAAGGCGAAAATAACCCCTGGCACATCCTTTGATCTACCTATTCCCGGAATTTGCGCTAATAGTTGCTTCGCATGTGTTCAGCGTGCCAATCGTGGTGGATTTTTCGTTTTTTATTCCCTCAAAGATGCTGTTTAATGGCAAACTAAGTTGGTATTATTTGTCAAATATCAGATGTTAGTATAGCAACTCAAGATGACAATCAGATGAAATCGGGTAAGTCGGTGTAATGGACATAATACAAAAAACTGGCGGTATGATCATCGCCAGTTTTTTTTAAAATTCTGTGTCAAAAATCGTTGATTTGTACACCAGGAGGCTGTCACAACAACATGTTATGACAGCCTTCCTATTATATTAATGTGTTTGTATGAACATCCGAAAAATGGTCGGGAAATACAACCAATTATTAAAGGCGCTGAAAACCAGACGCCCTTCAATAGCGGGTGAGATTAGTCCTGGCTGCGCCTTGACGTAATCAATGACCGCATCGCGCACGTAATACTGGGTATCATGCGTGATCTGGTCGAGAGGCCAGATAGTTATACCACCGTCATTATTGTTGCACGAGCCAGCTGCCAGGTAATTTACGGTCGAGACACTATAGTATGTGCTGGCGTCATTGAAGTCGATTGCTTGCCCGTTGACGACCAATGAAATGACATTATTGCCGTCGGGTAGCACTGGATAAGTGTCGCCGTAGGTGATCTGACCGACAGAGTTGATGTCGATCATGCAGGTGGTATAGTATGAATAACCACCGTAACCTGGCACGTACTTGTAGTAGTAATAGTTGCGATAGGCGCGCTCAAGCACCCGCTTGAGCTGAGGGCCGTTCATGTTCATCACAACCAGCGAGTTCTCATACGGCATGAGGGAGAACATGTTCGACACTGTCAGCGTGTAAGGGTTGGTAATAGTCGCTGTACCGGCGATCCTGGCGTTGGTCATCGCACCGGACAGGTGGAAGTCCACGGTGATATCGTGCTGTGCCAGTTCATACACTGCCGCGTCAGCTTGCAGGTTGGCACCATTAGTCTCCTGGGTAAAGGCTTGCAATGTGTCTATCGGGGCTGTGGTATGACCGATGACGGTATTGTTGTAAACATTCAAGAGATTTTGGTAGGGAGTCACAATGGCCTTGATACGGGCATCTTCTGTGGTTCCAATAGGTACTGCGATGTCCCGTCCAGCACGCGTTACGACTTGATAACCGCCGCTCCCATTGGGTATCACGCCCAGGACAACTTCACCCAGGTAAGAATTGTAACGATAGGCTTGGTTGATAATGACCGGGACGTTACCGGGACCGCCGACGATAGCCGGCAAGTACTTGTAATCACCAGAAGCGGCTGTCTGTTTAGACGGGTCGGTATGGCTGTGCCCACCGATGATTGCGTCGATACCACCGACCTGAGCGGCCAGATAAGTATCTACGTTATTGTCAACCTCGACACTCCCGGGATTCGTCGTAAACCCGATGTGCGTCAGAGCCACTACCACATCGTTCTCTGACCTTAAAGCTGGCACCTGGGTTGCTGCCTCAGTGATTGGGTTGGTAAAGGTCAGGCCGAGGATGTTACTGGGGAGCTCGTAATTGGGCACGCGATGGTTACCGATGCCTAACACGGCGATATGGAGA
>CAZPWU010000276.1:0-4205 GCA_964590325.1 uncultured Anaerolineaceae bacterium
TGATATGTTGGAGGGTAAGCTTTTAAAGAAGAAGCTGCTCTGCCGTACATTCAGCGACTGTACCACTGCACCCCGCAATGGGTTGATATCGGGATGCTATGCCCTGGACGAATTCTATAAAAAACGCCCCGAAGCTACATCATTAGCCAATATCAAACGGAAGCTTACAGTTAAGTCTTGACTGTATCGCAATGAAAGAGGTGAATATGAAGTTAGCAGTCTTCACAGTGTGTATACCAGACTATACCCCTCAACAGGCTGTTGGTCTGTTAAGAGAGCTTGGTTATGAGGGGATTGAATGGCGCGTGGTGGACCAATCCCCTTCTGCAGATGGTAAACCGGGCTTTTGGGCCGGTAACTTATGTACCTGGCCCCTAATCACCTTCATCCAGGATGCACCGGCAATTAGAGCGTTGGCTGAAAGTGCCCACCTGGAGATACCACTGGTCGGTAGCTATGTGAGCTGCACTGATCCTGACGCAGTCGGGAAAATTATGCAAGGTGCAGCAATATTGGGAGCACCTATGGTACGCGTACGGGTATTGGATTATGATGGGCAAAGTAGCTATGTCAAAACGCGCAACCAATGCAGAACCTATTTCCGAGATGTGGCTTCTCTGGCAGAGCAGTACGGTCGGCGTGCCGTTATCGAAACGCATCATGGGTCTATCGTTCCAAGTGCAAGCGCAGCCGCCAGCTTATTGGATGGATTTGACCCGCGTTGGGTGGGGGTGATCTATGACCCGGCAAATCAGGTCATAGAAGGCTACGAGCCGTACCGTATGGGGCTTGGGTTACTCGGACCGTATCTGGCCCATGTACACCTGAAGAACACTGCCTGGCGTATAGCAGGGGTAAGAGAGGATGGCAGCACTTCTTGGGAACCCGTTTTTGTGCCTCTCAATAAGGGTATCTTGAATATTAAAGCTTTGTTTGAAAACTTGGTCGCTGTTGGCTATGATGGGTGGGTTTCATTGGAGGATTTTTCTACTGAGGAACCCACACGTAACCGATTGCAGAATGCGATGGCTTATATCAAACAGATTATGAGGTAACCCGCCAGGTTTAATAAACATGCAAGGTTTACAAAGACCGAATTCGTTTGCTTGATTTTATCGAGTATAACCTGATAGTATTGCAAACTCGCAATATTGGTATCCTAAGACTATTGTACTTATCATATATAAACCCTATACTATTTAATATTAAATAGAGATCATTAGAATTTTACAGAGAAAGGAGGGACAGATATATGCTTTTAATGCTGAGAGAGAAGGGTCAGGGTATGGTTGAGTATGCCTTTATTTTAGTTCTGGTTGTTGTTGTTGTCATTGTGATCCTCCTGCTACTCGGCCCCGGTGTTGGAAATCTTTTTAGTAACATCGTCTCTCAAGTTTGAATATCATTTTTATAAAAACTTCCGAAGTCCGAAGGACTTCGGAAGTTTTTGGGTCTCTGGAATTTACCGTGGAAAGGGTCGTATATGAGGGTGTGAGTGGGCATACGCCCGCCCAACACCCAGATTTTCGGTAGTTCCTTTAAGTGTAACTCGTTAGTGTATAGCCTTTAACCAGATCGTGAAAGTGCTGCCTTTGCCGAGTGTGCTTTTGACATCGATCATCCCACCATGTTGCTCAATCACCTGCCGAGCAATTGAAAGACCCAGTCCCAATCCGCGGAACATATGCACGCCGACCTGGTCCATGTGGAAGAAGCGCTCAAAAATCCTTGGCATCATCTCAAGTGGAATCCCGACCCCGTGATCCGTCACTGTCACCCATATATGGTAGTCAGCATGACCTACATCGATAATAACATCTCCTCCTTCAGGACTGAATTTGATTGCGTTATCTAAAATCGCTATGATGGCCCTTTCCAGGCTTTTTGGGTCAGCGGAGATCGCTGGTATATTAGGAGCGATATTTATAATAAAACCCACCCCGTTCCTTTCAGCCCGTGTACGCTCTTGTTCAACGGCATGGGCAACCAGACCGCCCACATCAGTCATCTGGAATTCAGGCAAGATCAAATCCATCTCTTGCAGGAAAAGAATATCGTTGGTTAAAGTGATAATATCTTGAATATTTCGAGTTACAGTATCGAGAGCAGCATTCAAAGATTCTTCCTGGAGCTCGCCCATACGAATAACTTGTAAAAAACCGTTGGCAGCAGTCAGAGGCGTGCGAAGCTCGTGGGCGATGGTGGTTAGAAACTCACGCCGTGCATAATCCAGTTCTGAAAGTTGCTGATACGCATCAGCCAATTCTTTAGCTTTTATGCGCAGGTCTTCGATGGCCATTTCGTTGTTTTCACGCAAGCGACGGCTGACTTCCCTGGCTAAGGCCAGAGATACGCTAGTACTGCGTTTAAATAAATCTGTAAAGGCCTCTTTATTGATCTCAAGTACTGTTGTAGGTACTTTAGTCATAACCGTGGCAGAACGTGGAGAATTTTGAATGAGTGCCATTTCACCGAAAAAGTCACCTGGCTCAAGATATTTTAAAAACCTGGCTTCAGCGTCGTTGATGAATTTCGTGACCTGAACCTCACCATCCAAGATGATGTAAAAAGTGCTCTCGATGGCTCCTTCATGGCAAAGAACAGTATCGGGAGGGTATTCGCGTACCTTACCCGCGGAAATCATTTCTTCGGCTTCGGATTCGGGGATCCCCGGAAAAGCGCGCCGTAGAACATCGATCGGTTTGAAGTGAGTAATCATAGCTGTCTCCTTCATCTACGTGTATGGAGACTTAAGGTCCTTGTGTAAAATTTTCCTCAGAATCTGGATGGTTTGTCGTTATAGAAGGGAAGCTATATTGGTAAAAAACCAACAGAGTGCTGCCGTAATTGCGTTGGTCAAATTCGCTCAGCGCTTTTATTTGTAAGGGCTCGTATTCTACTGGATGGATTTGTGCAATCACCCAAGCATCTTCTGAAAGCCAGTCATGATGTGTGTCGAGTGCCAGAACTGTACGCTTCCATAATCCTTGATATTGGGGTGGGGCAATGTAAACATAATCGAAAACGTGGTCCGGCGTGCTTTCCAAGAGGGTAAAAGCGTCCATATGTAGAACTTCAGCTCTGTCTTCCAGACCAGTATGAGCCAGGTTAGCCCTTACGGTTTTTATTGGCAGGCGATGGATATCTACAAAACGTACAAATTTCGCCCCCCGGCTAATGGCTTCGATGCCCACACTGCCTGTTCCAGCAAATAGATCTAGGAATATAGCATCCTGTATGTCTGGCCCCAGTATATTAAAAAGAGCTTCTTTGACGAGATCGGTTATGGGGCGGGTAGTCTCTCCGGGTACTGATCTCAATTTACGCCCGCGAGCCTTGCCACTGATGACGCGCAATCCACTCATGAAAACAGACTGACTACTGACCTATGGCTGGTTTAATAGCCATTTTCGACGCTGTTACGGGCAGCTAATATATTTGCCCGAGGTGCGACAATGGGGAGGACGCACCCCGTGCCGAGAATGAACCGTCGACCACCCGTTGCCTGGATGGCATCTTTAGCTTCGGCTGTTACCTGTTCTGGGGTCCCGAGTACCATTGAACGTTCACGCGACAGGCCACCACAGACCACACCCGGGAAGCGCGCCTGGGCCTCACTCAGAGATGGGGAGGTATCGCGATCGTGCCAGTTTATGACTGCAACCGGATAATCTAAGAACTGGTCGAACATCACGTCTTCACCGTGCAGGTGGAGAAGGTTCAACCATAGATCACGCGCCTGTTCTAAAACCTGGAGATCGTATGAGCGTCCGAAGGTTTTGTATTCATCGACCGAGAGCAATCCATATTGGGCATGTTGGACCGCAAAGAAAATGCCGGCGATACCAGTCTGGCGCGCAGCTTCGATAAAAAGACGGGTGCTTTCGCTAATTATCTTAAGGCCAGCGGATACGGCTTCGGGATACCGGCGTAAGTGAACCATCAGCTCATTCCCGCCTACAAGGTTCTTTGCCTGGGAGAGAGGGTTGAAGATGGTCTGTATAACGGAGACATCCGGATTAAGTTCATTGATTAACCGGTATAAACAGTCCAGCATCTCCGCCAGGTGTCCAGATTTCGGGTTTAGTACTTGCAGGTGCGTCCAATCTTCGGGAGCTTTAATCACCCGGCGGGTGTATTGCCGCGTTCCCTCCGAATCGCCTCGCCATTCATCTTGTATTCCCCAATCTTTCAAACAATAAGAC
>CAZPWU010000277.1:0-4203 GCA_964590325.1 uncultured Anaerolineaceae bacterium
CCTTAATTTCGCTAACTCGCAGGAGAACGTGAAGCTGGCGAAATTTGGCTCTGGGAAAATCCAGGTCTGCACTCATATGGATCGGAACGGCTCTATCGACCTGGACTCGCTGGTCCTGCGACCTCACGAGGGGCTAATCATCGAACTTTAGTCTTGCCAGCCAGCGCGCCCCGAGCAACCCCAGCGTCAGGCAGGCAAAGGCCGTCACACCGAACATAGGTTGGATACCGATGGCATTGGCTAGAATGCCGCTCAACCACGGTCCAGCGAACATACCGATACCGTAGACCGACTGATGCAGCCCCATCGCTGTAGAACGCTCACCGCTGGAGACATTCTCAAAACTCATCCCCATCAGAACCGGGTAACTGACACCCCCCGCAAGCCCGCAGCAAACCTGGGCCGCAAACACCCACATCAATGAGGTAGCAGCCGCAGCGATGACCAATCCTGCCGCCATCATTACAAAGCTGGCGACGACCATCGCCCGGTTGCCGATGCGCCTGACGACAGTGGTGGCTAATAGATTACCCAGGATATAGACGACGAAGTTCACAGCAACCAACAGGCTCTGCATAACATTGCCTGCGCCCAGGCTCTGAGCCAGGATGGGGATGAAGCCAAATGTCGATGCCATCCCCACATATTGACCGATGGTGTTAAGCAGCGCGGGGATCAGCACATCCCGGCGGGTAATGAGCTTACCGATGCCACGCAACGAGGGCATCTTTGATGGGCGGCGCGTCTCCTGGACAGGGATCAAGAGCAGGATCGCCAGCCCTGCTGTGCCAGTCGCCAGAAAGAAGGCCAGCGGGTATCCCCCCAGCTCGTTAAGCCAACCGGTAAGACCGGTTGCTATCAGCTGACTGACCGAAAGAACCAGGGTCAGGACTGCCGTGGCCCTGACCGCTTCTGCGTGCGGGAAAAAGCTGCTGAACATGACGATCAGCGGCACCCAGGTTCCGGCTGCCAGTCCGGTAATAGCCCGGCCGACGATCAAGCCGTTGATACCATTCGCCGTGCCCATCACCCATGCCCCTAATCCCACCAGGACCATCCCGGCGATGATGAAGGGCTTGCTGCGGCCCAGCCAGTCGGCGGCGATACCGAGGGGGAGGCGGATAATGGCCTGCCATAGGCCGTACATCGAAATGACAACCCCAATCAATGCCAGGTTATCGGTACGGGTCTGGGCGTAGACCGGCAGAGTCGGGACATACAGGTAAAGCGCCATCCAGAACAAGAAGACCACGGTCACGTACAGGCCAACCTTTGCACGCCGTTTACTGACTTCAGTTGCCAGGGGGTAACTCGCTGGCGAAGTATCAGGCATCCTATGATATCCCTTTCTCTTTATATGGAGGTTGTCGTTTTGGGATGATTGCAGGTGCGGACTACCCATAAATATCCAAATTCGACAGACTCCCCTGATTGACAACCAGGGATTATACGCTATGATAAGATCATGTGGATAAGAACATTGAGGAATGCAGACATGAAATTCTTCCAACGCAGACTGCTATTATCAGCCTGTATTATCCTGATCGGCCTGGTATTAATTGTCGGGCTGACTTATCTGGTCGCCCCTGTGGGCGACCAGGCCGGCATCAACCGGGTTGTTTACCAATCCGGCCTTAACTACCTTGTCGTTGAGGCCCTCGACGACGACCTGGTCCATTTCGAGTTCTCGTCCCAGGGGCCCATCCCCAGCCCCGACAGGCCCATCGAGGCCACCCCGATGGTGTTCAAGATAGATTATAAGGGACCGAAACGCTTCACCAACTACGGTAAAGGCACGTTGGAAACCGCCGACCTCCTGGTAAAGGTTGACACCTTCTCACTGTGTATCACACTCACTGACAAAACGCACACACCCGCCCTGGTCTTGACTAAAGCATGTCCGACTGCAACGCTGTTTGATGGGTCGAAATTTTTGACCCTCACACCGGAGGGTATGCACTATCTATACGGGTTGGGAGAGCAGCTCCTCACACCCACAAAGACCAGCCTGAACTGGGTCAACCAGCGGCGTACACCGGGCAATGACGATGGCAATGCCATGGTAGGCTTTTACGGCGGGGCGACGGGCAATGCCCAATTTCCTATCCTCTATGCCCTGGGAGATAAAAATGATAACTACGCCTTGTTCGTTGACAGCCAGTATGCCCAGACCTGGAATTTCACCTCTAGCCCCTGGGAGATTCAGACCCACGGGAAAGCCCTGCGCTGGTACGTTTTAAGTGGTCCTGACCTGCCCGACCTGCGCCAGGACTTCATGGAGCTGGTCGGACGTCCTCCGGTTCCGCCTAAGAAATTCTTCGGCCTGTGGGTCTCGGAATACGGTTTCGATAACTGGGCAGAGCTAGACGACAAGCTGCGCACCCTGAGGGCTAATAATTTCCCCATCGATGGTTTTGTCATGGACCTGCAATGGTACGGTGGGGTCAGTCAATCTACGGACAGCAAGATGGGTAATCTGAGCTGGAACACCGTCCCGTTCCCTGATCCTGCAGGTAAGATCGCTGAACTACGCAAAGGGGGTGTCGGACTGATGACCATGGAAGAGTCTTACATCTCCGAGGGGTTGCCTGAGTTCAACGACCTTTTGCAGCGCGGCTTCCTTGTTAAAAACTGCGCAGATTGCACAGATACCCCAATCCTCTTCCAGTGGTGGGGCATCGGGAGCATGATAGATTGGACGAACCCCGCTGCAGGCGATTACTGGCATAACCTGAAGCGCCAACCTCTGATCGACATGGGCATCATCGGCCAATGGACCGATCTGGGCGAGCCGGAGATGTACGATCCCAAATCTTACTACTACGGCTTTCCCGAGCTTAACTTTCACGGCCAGGCAGATGTCCACAACCTGTATAACTTCAGCTGGAGCGAGAGCATCGCCCGCGGCTACACCCTCAACAACGTGACCCAGCGCCCGTTTATGTTATCCCGCTCCGGCACTGCTGGCATCCAGCGCTTTGGCACGGTGATGTGGTCCGGTGACATCGGCTCAAATTTACTCAGCCTGACTGCCCACCTGACCGCCCAGGCCCACATGTCGCTCTCCGGCATGGACTTCTTCGGCGCCGACATCGGCGGATTTCACCGCGCCACCGCTGGAGGTGACCTGAAAGAGATCTACACTAAGTGGTTCGCTGCCGCCTCCCTGCTCGATGTTCCCATGCGCCCCCACACTGAAAACCTGTGCAACTGCAAAGAAACCGCTCCCGACCGGGTCGGTGACCTGCAGAGCAATCTGGCTAACCTGCGCTTGCGCTACGCCCTCAGCCCCTATCTCTATTCCCTGGCTCACCGCGCCCACCTGTACGGAGAGCCATTTGCACCGCCCTTGCTCTACTACTACCAGGCTGACCCGAACGTGCGTGACCTGGGTGATGAAAAGCTTCTCGGGCGCGACCTGCTGGTAGCCACCCTCACCCAGCTCGGCGAAAGTCAGCGCGATGTCTATCTGCCAGCCGGGACATGGGTTAATTTCGCCACTAACGAATGGACCGACAGCACCGGCGCCTGGCTTTCTGGTGTGTCAGCTGTCCATAACGGCCTCTTCGGCCAGCCGCTCTTCGCCCGTGCCGGAGCCATCCTACCCATGATGTATGTCGACGAGAAGACCATTAATATGCTCGGCTTGCGGAGTGATGGGAGTATGCGCGATGAGTTGATCGTGCGCGCTTATGCCAGTCCCACACCGACACACTTCACCCTCTATGAGGACGACGGTCAGACCATCGCCTACCTGCAGGGTCAGGTTCGTACGACCGCTTTATCCCTGCAGCAGTCCGGGGAACGGGTGACTGTGACGATCGACGCTGCCTATGGAACTTACGAAGGCGCTCCAGAGCAGCGCGATAACGTCGTCCAGCTGGTCATCAGGCAAAGCACAGCCAGCTCCGTCAAGCTGAATGGTATAGACCTGCCAAAATTGAGGACACAAGCCGAGTTCGACGTTGCGCAGCAAGGCTGGTTCAACGCCGGGGGCCACCTCATCCTGGCCAAGTCCGGCATGCAGAATATAAAGGTTAAAAAGACGTTTGAGTTTACTCTCGGTGGGTGATTGTACTCAGATCAGGAGTTTAGGGCGCTTAAACCCATGAACCCCTGTTTTTTTATGGCTCTCCCATGAGCTAAAGGGAGAGCCATAAGTATTCATAAGGTCGCAGAGTAAGTTTAAATGGTACTTTCAGA
>CAZPWU010000278.1:0-4182 GCA_964590325.1 uncultured Anaerolineaceae bacterium
TGGCACCCAGGCGCCGGGCTGGGGATACCAACGCATCCGGGGCTTGCTCGACCATGCGGGTGATGATCTCCGCGCCCATCCCGCAGGTGCTGATCGACTCGTGGGTGACCAGCAGCCGCGCCGTGCCCCTGACCGATTGAATAATTGTGTCCATATCCAGCGGTGATATCGTGCGCAGGTCGATCACCTCGGCTTCGATGCCTTTCTGAGAGAGAGTTTCAGCCGCTTCGAGGGCGAACAGCAGCGTGCGCGAATACGAGACGATCGTGATATCCCGCCCCCAACGCTTCACCTCTGCCTTACCGATGGGGAGGGTATATTCCCCCTCCGGCACTTCCCCGCTGGTGTTGTAGAGAAGCTTGTGCTCGATAAAGACCACCGGGTTGCCGGCGCGGATGGCACTCTTGAGCAGACCCTTGGCGTCGGCTGGTGTCGAGGGTGTGATGACGATCAAACCCGGCACCTGTGCCATCCACGAGTCGAAGCTCTGCGAGTGCTGCGCGCCGTTGCCGCGCCCGCCGCCCTGCTGGGTGCGGATAACCATGGGCACCGAGACCTGGCCTCCCGACATGTAGTGCAGCTTGGCAGCCTGGTTGACGATCTGGTCGGCGGATACCAGGGCGAAATCCATGAAAAGCAGCTCAACCACGGGCCGCATCCCCATCAGTGCCGCGCCGATGCCGAGACCGACGAACCCGGCCTCGCTGATGGGCGTATCGCGCACGCGCTCGGGGCCGAACTCCGGCATCAGGTCTTTGGTGACGCGGAAAATACCGCCGTGCAGCCCGATATCCTCTCCCATGATGAAGACACGCGGGTCGCGGCGCATTTCTTCGCGCAAGGCTTCGTTGAGTGCTTGAGCATAAGTCATTGTTGGCATAGGTCAACCTTCATTTCGCAAATACTTCCGTAAACGCCTCTTCGGGGCTGGGAGCAGGGCTGGCTTCGGCGAACCGCAGCGCGTCGGCGATGATCGCCTCGGCTTCGGAGTCGAGGCGGGTCAGGTCGGCGTCGCTGCAGCCGAGGTCCTTGAGACGGTTTCCCAGCCTGACGATCGGCTCGTTCTCCCAGGCCTGGGCCACCTCCTCCTTCGTGCGGTACACCTCGGGGTCACCCATCATATGACCCCACAGCCGGTAGGTCATGGCTTCGATGTATGTTGGCCCACCGCCGGCGCGCGCTTGGGTTGCGGCCTCTTCCACGGCGGCATACATCGTCTCGACGTCATTACCGTCGACTCTCACGGCGGGGATGCCGTAGGCAGCGGCACGCTGGTATGTCTCCACCACAGAGGTGGTCTCGTGCGAGGGTGTCATCTCTGAATACAAGTTGTTCTCGCATACCAGGATAACGGGCAGCTTCCAAATGGCAGCCAGGTTAAGCGTCTCGTGGAACACACCCTGGTTGACGGCTCCCTCGCCGAAGAACGCCAGTGAGACGCTGTCTTTCTTCTGCATCTGGAATGCCAATGCAGCCCCGGCAGCGTGGGGGATGCCGGCGGCAACGATAGCGTTAGCGCCCAGCAGGCCCACATTCGGGTCGGTGAAGTGCATTGAACCGCCCTTGCCTTTCGAGCAGCCGGTGGCTTTACCGAGCATCTCAGCCATGGCGGTGCGCACGCTCAGCCCTTTGGCGATGGCGTGCCCGTGGCCGCGGTAGGTGCAGGTCATAGTGTCGTCGCGTCTCAGGGCCAGGCAGGCGCCTACGGCAGTGGCCTCCTGCCCTACGCACGGGTGGAACGAGCCGCGGATCTTGCCCTGCTGGTACAGGCGACGAACGGTCTCTTCAAATTTGCGGATGACGAGCATCTGCCGGTAGGCATCCGACAGTTGATCGATACTCAGTGGCATTTTATGCCTCCATATTATATAAGCGGTGGCGTGAATATAGTCAGCAGCTCCACGGTTTCAGTACCCGGGTTGTGCAGGGAGTGTTCCATCCCCATCGGGACGGCAACGGTGTGCCCGGCGTAAAATAATACCTCAACCTCACCTAAGGTAAGGGTGCTCTGCCCGGTCAGGACGTAAATCGTCTCCACCTGGGTCGGGTGCTGGTGACGGCCGATGGTGCAGCCAGGCGGCACACGCACCGCATTAACGTTCGCTAGCGCGTTATCGGCAGGGGTGAGTAGCTTTTTCACATAGATGCCGCGGAAGCGGGGATGTTCTTGCCATTCGTTGGACGCCTCCGGGGCGATGCGGGGCAGTAAGGGCATCGGTTCACTCATAGGCTAATACTCCAGGGGCAAGCCCAGGCGTTCTGCTAGGGAACACAAGGCCTTGCGGGCTTGGGGTACTTTATCGTCGGGCAGGTGCTCGATGAGGCAGTAGGCCTGCGGGCAAAGCTCGGACATACGCCTCAGGACCAGCCCGTTATCCATGGTACCGGTACCGAGCAGGACTTCATCGATGTGCAGCACCAGCTCATCGTTCAACGCGCAGTCCTTGATGTGCGCAGCGACGATGTCCTTGCCCAGGAGATCGAACAGCTCGTTGAGCAGGCGCGTGGGGTCGTGGGCATCGCGCACATTGCCGATGAAATTCACCGGGTCGATATTAAACCGGAGGGCGGGTGAACCCACCGCGTCCAGGATATCCCGCACTCGCTGAGGAGTGTCCAGCGGGGATAGGACGTGCCCCTCCAGCGCCAGCGTCATGCCCTCAGCCTGGGCTGCAGTTGCAGCCTGTTTCAGGCTGTCGATCAGGCGTTCGATTGTCGCTGGAGTATGGTTCTCGGGATGCGGATACCAGGGGCCGTTTGGATTAAGCGAGCCAGGCCGGACGTAGACGCTTTTCGCATCTAATAGCTTCCCGAGGCGGCACAGTGCCCGCACACCTTTCATCCCCTCGGCGCGCAGGGTTTCATCGGGATTTACCAGGCACTCGTACCAGCCGTTGGCCTGACACACCTCCAACCCGGCAGCGTCAAAGGCCTCTTTCACACGTTTAACATCAGTTGGATCGGCCTCCAGAGGGCGCTGGAAGAAGATCTGCGCACCGAGGAAGCCGGCTGTGCGCACTTTCTCAGCGGACGCACGGTCGATGCGCTGCCATTCGGGTAATAAGCCTGCGACTCCCAGTTTCATCGGGTGGCTATCAACCCCCTTACATAGTCAGCTTCATCACTGGCCAGCCATGCAAGTACCTGGGCGACCCCTTCGGGCTTGCCTAAATTAGATTCGGCAACTGCTTGCTCAAACTCCGCCTCCTTGCCCTGGCGTGCCATGTCAGCGGCGATCACGGAACGCTTCATACCAGTGTCGATATTGCCAGGAGCGACGACGTTTACCCGGATGTGCTCAGGGGTCAGCGCATTGGCCAGTACGATCCCCAGGCTGTTCACCCCACCCTTGCTGGTGCCGTAGGCAAAGGAGGAACTGCCACCCGTGGCGGCACCGGAGGAGACCAGCACGATCACCCCACCGCCGGCTTTCTTCATCAGGGGGGCGGCATACTTGGTGCATAAAAAGCTGCCGGTGGTGTTGATGTCCAGCACAGTGCGGAAGGTTTCGAGTGAAAACTTCTCCAGGGGCACAAAGGCACCTTTGAGCACGGCAGCGGTTTGCAGTAGCACATTCAGCTTGCCGAAGCGTTCGTCGATGCGTTGGGCCATCGCCTTGACCGAATTTTCGTCGGTCACGTTGACCGATATGAATAACCCGCGGCAGCGGGTGGCGACAGCCCTTCCAGCGTCTTCATCCACATCAGCGACGACCACCGTCGCACCGCGCTGTGCACACAGATCAGCTGTGGCAGCGCCGATCCCAGACCCTCCGCCGACGACGAGGATGATCTTTCCATCAAGGATATAGGTCATGTTTTGGAATCTCCATCAATAAATTAGACCGGATTATACATTAAACTATAATCGTTCCCATCTCTCAATCTTATACCCGGGATAGGCGAAGTCACCAGTACGCACCTGGCTGCCCGATTGCCTCTGGTTGTCCCAGGTAAGGGTGAGGGTGTTAAACTGTCCATCCCGGTAGCCGAATGTGAGTCCATCATCTTCATACAGGGTGAACGGCTGACTGCCAGCGCCGAAAATTCTTACAACCAGGTTGTAGCTGGCTGGATCTTCTGTATGGAGGGTCGGTTGGGCCAGCGGCAGTACGGCGTCGCCTCTGACGAACAGTGGAGTTGTAGCGCTGCAAAGCTGTGCGCATCTCGGGACCGCTGAAAA
>CAZPWU010000279.1:0-4178 GCA_964590325.1 uncultured Anaerolineaceae bacterium
TTGGCTCGGATGGAAAATTAAGATGCGTTTGCCCTGTCACTGGAAAGGGTCGTACTAGAATTTCGGATAAAGTGATGTTATTATTAGTACTTCCAAAGGCCAATGCGATTAGCCTGCTACCCGGTGCTAAGGGTGTGAACCCAACCGCGTTGGGCGGATTAACTTCCATGAAAGGATTAAGCCTTGTCCACAGTTGAAGTCTCACACATCACTAAAACATTTGGACCTATAAAGGCGGTCGACGATGTTTCGTTCACGGTCGAAAAAGGGGAAATCTTCGGGTTGTTGGGACCCAATGGCGCTGGTAAGACAACGTTGATCCGTATCATGTTAGATATTTTCAAGCCGGACCGAGGTGAGGTTGCCATCCTTGGCGGTCCAATGAACGAAGGTAAGAAAAACCTGATCGGCTATATGCCTGAAGAGCGCGGCCTTTACCAGGATATCCTTCTGGAACGCTGCCTGGTTTACCTGGGATCGCTCAAGGGGATGCCTCCTGCCGAAGCAAGCCGGTGTGTTGGTGAATACCTGGAGCGTTTCGACCTCGCCGCCTACAAGCGCAAGAAGGTCAAAGAGCTCAGCAAAGGCATGCAGCAAAAAGCCCAGCTGATCGCCACCCTGCTCCATCGACCCGAGTTGCTGGTCATCGATGAGCCGTTCGGTGGTCTCGACCCGGTCAACACTCAGATGGTCAAAGACCTGTTACGAGAACAGCGCGACCAGGGTGTGACCATCATCATGAGCACCCACCAGATGCACCAGGTTGAAGAGCTATGCGACCGCATTGTCTTGATTGATCATGGGCGTGTCATGCTCTACGGTGGGCTTGAGGATATCCGCCACCGCTATTCCGGTCACGCGGTCCTGGTGCGCGCTATCGGCGAATTACCCACCCTGACAGGCGTCGAACGCGTTGAACCCCATAACACAGCCATACGGCTGACACTGGCTCCAGGCACCGCACCCCAGGATGTGCTGCGCACCCTGGTCTCCCAAAACGTCACCCTGGAACAGTTTGAGATAGCCATACCCACATTGGACGAGATTTTTATCCGCGTGGTGCAGAGCGAGCCAGGTTCATAGGGAGCAGCCATGAATAAAACCCGGTGCATCATTGCGCACGAATACACACGGCATGTTCTACGCAAACGGTTTCTGTTTAGCATACTCAGTGTACCGCTCATTATTATTTTCATGGGCGTGCTGGTTTTTATTCTGATGAACCTGCAGACCAATAATACCCCGATTGGCTACGTGGACCAATCCGGATTGCTAACAAACCCATTGCCTCCACCGCCACCCGATCCTACTTTTAAGCCAATTACCATGATCCCCTACGCCACCGAGGCTGAGGCAGGGGCTGCCTTGAAATCTAAAGCAATCCAGGCTTACTATGTGCTCGAACCCAATTACTTACAAACAGGCCAGGCTAAACTGGTCTTCCTTGAAGAGCCAAAGGACTACGCCAAGGAGCAGTTTCGCTCATTTATCGTCGCGAACCTGCTGGCCGGACATCCTGCTGGAGTGGTCAGGCGCATAACCGAGGGGAATAATATTATCGTCCGTTCGGAGGATGGCAGCCGCCAGATGTCCGGTAAAGACTGGTTTAATATCCTGGTCCCGTTCATCGCCGGGCTCGCTTTTATCATCGCCATCTTTACCAGCTCCGGCTACCTGTTGCAGGCTGTGGTTGAAGAGAAGGAAAATCGTACCATGGAGATCATCGTCACCTCTGTCTCCCCTGCCCAATTGATGACCGGCAAGATTATCGGTGATATCTTTATCGGACTGACCCAGTTCGCAGGGTGGATCGCGTTTGTGGTGCTGACGGTCCTCATCGGACGGCACTATTTTTCCTGGCTAAACGCCGTGAGCCTATCCCCGGATATGGTTTGGCTGTTCGTGGCAGTCCTGCTGCCGTCTTTTGTGATGGTCGCGGCCTTGATGGCGACCGTGGGAGCGACCGTCACTGAGGCCAGCGAGGGACAGCAGATCGCCGGGCTATTCTCCTTGCCAGTCTGGATCCCATATATCCTGATCTACCCCATCATGAGCAACCCCAATGGCCCGCTGGCCATCGCCCTGAGTTTCTTCCCCTTCACGGCTCCATTGACCGTCATTTTGAGGGCAGGGTTTACGATCATTCCATCCTGGCAGATTGCCCTCAGCATGGTCATCCTGGTATGCAGCGCCATTGGTGCGCTCTGGCTGGCAGGGCGCGCCTTCCGCCGAGGGATGCTCCAATACGGTAGGCGGCTGACCTGGGGAGAGATTTTTGGTAAATAGAGGGCATGATCTTATGTATAAAACGATGCTCGTCTTGAAAAACGAAATCATCACCATGCTGAACCGCCGTTCCTTCCTTTTCGCGGTCTTCGGAGTACCGCTGATCGCCGGGCTGATCTTCTGGGTCCTCTCACTGCTCAACCGGGGCGGCAATGCTTCAACTGTCATCAGCCAGATCCTCAACGCACCACCAGAAAACAAAGCTGAAGGCTACGTAGACGAGAGCGGTCTTATCAAGTCGCTCCCCGCCTCCTTGTCCCCAAATGCCCTCATCGCCTACCCGGATGAGGCCGCGGCTCGGGGCGCCCTGGATACCGGAAAGATCGGTGAATATTACATCATCCCCAAAGATTACGTTGAACAAGGCAAGATTATCAACGTCCGCCCAGATTTCAACCCTCTCTCGGGATCCAGCCAATCTAGCTTGATCGCATGGGTGCTGCAGGTCAACCTGCTCAATGGCGACACCCAGCTGGCGGCACGCATTAACCAGCCGTTTGACCTGCAAATCGTATCCCTGTCACCCGCCCCGCAACGCGACCAAAATAACCTGCTCTCATTCTTCCTGCCCTACGCTGTGACGATGATCTTCTACATCATCATCTTGGGCGCAGCCAGCCTGCTGCTGAACAGCATTGCGAAGGAAAAAGAAAACCGCATGCTCGAAATCCTGATGGTTTCTTTGAATCCTCAGCAAATGATGGTAGGCAAGATTATCGGGCTGGGCTTGATGGGGCTTTTTCAAACCATTGCCTGGGTTGGCACAGGCTACCTTTTGCTGCGCCTGAGCGGTCAGACTTT
The DNA here is from genome assembly GCA_964590325.1 of uncultured Anaerolineaceae bacterium. Classification (GTDB taxonomy): domain Bacteria; phylum Chloroflexota; class Anaerolineae; order Anaerolineales; family UBA4823; genus CAZPWU01. The sequence goes on from CAZPWU010000279.1 coordinate 3,088, forward strand.
CAACCTGCCGACGGCCTTCCAGCTGCCACCCTCTATCCTGGTGTGGGGATTGGTGTTCTTCCTGCTCGGCTATACCATTTACGCCAGTCTGATGGCGGGTCTGGGGGCGCTGGTACCGAACCTGCGCGAGGCCACTCAGGCCACCTTTGTGGTGATCCTGCCCTTGATCATCCCCATCATGTTCATCAGTGTGCTGATCGAGGATCCGAACGGGGCATTGGCGACCGGGCTGAGCCTGTTCCCATTGACCGCGCCGGTTACAATGATGACACGCCTGTCGGCCGGGGGTGTGCCGTGGTGGCAGCCGGCCCTGGCTTCCTTGCTGATGGCGATTACGGGGATATTGATTCTGCGCGCGGTGGCCCGGATGTTCCACGCCCAGACGCTGCTCTCTGGCCAGCCTTTTAATTTGGGACTGTTCCTTAGAGCATTGTTGGGTAGAACGAAGTCTATTTAGACTTAAACCCCCACCCCTTTATCCCTGCCCCCAAGGGCGGGTAAAGAATACTCACCCCGTTTATGCCTCCATCCAGATCGTCACCGGGCCATCATTGGTGATCTCCACCAGCATGTGCGCACCGAATTCCCCGGTCTGGGCTGGCATCCCCTGGGCGGATAAGAGCGCCACGAAATGGTCTACCAACGGGCGAGCGATCTCGGGCGGCGCCGCCTCTGTAAAAGACGGCCGCCGTCCTCTGCGCGTATCAGCATATAAGGTAAACTGAGAGACAACCAGGGCCTCTCCGCCCACATCCAGAGCGGAGAGATTCATCTTACCCTGTTCATCTTCAAAAATGCGCAGGTGGGCAATCTTTTCAACCAGGGCGCGTGCCTGCTCTTCGCCGTCACCGGGTCCGACCCCAACCAGGATCACTAAACCCCGCCCGATCTCAGCGATGACCCGTCCCTCGACGGAAACGGCTCCATGTTTAACTCGTTGTAAAACAACGCGCATAGATCAGAATTGTTTTATGGTAATCCTACCGCTTCCCTGACCTCGTCCATCGTCTGAGAAGCAATAACGCTGGCGCGCTGTGCGCCGGCGTTCAGCACATCCCACACCAGGTTCGGGTCGCACCCCAGCTCGGCAC
>CAZPWU010000280.1:0-4158 GCA_964590325.1 uncultured Anaerolineaceae bacterium
GGAATTGAACCCGGGACCTCTTGCACCCCATGCAAGCGCGCTAGCCGGACTGCGCTACGCCCCGCTTGTAAATAACCGGGCAGATTATAGCGCGTTCACCCTTTTCTGACAACCCTCATTACTCTATTGACATTGGCAACATAATTTGCTATACTGAAACTACCGAACGGTCGGTAGGGCAGGATGCGCTATGACGCGTGATGACATATTAGAAGCCGCAGCTCGTATTATCAGCCAAAAAGGCTTCGAAGCAGCTTCCATGCAAGATATCGCCGAATCGGTCAACCTGCAAAAAGCCAGTTTATACCATCATTTCACCAGTAAACAAGAAATCCTGCTAGCGTTACTAGACCAGGCGTTAGACTTATTAACCATCCGGATGGAACAGGTAGTTGCTCAACCATTAAGTCCGGATGTAAAACTGCGTCAAGCGATGGTCTCTTACCTGGAGATCTTGGCAACAAACCGTGAGCTTTCGGCTGTTTTACTGTTAGAACACAGATCATTACAACCTGAATTCCGATTGCGCCACATACCTCGCCGCGATCGTTATGAATATTTATGGCGTAACCTGATCCAAGAGGGTATTGATGCCGGTCTGTTTAGATGCATCGATACAGCCTTAGCGGGTCGCGCCTTATTAGGTGTACTGAGCTGGACCATCACCTGGTATCATCCAGATGGACAACTATCACCAGATGATATAGCTGATCGATTTGCAGACTTATTTCTACAGGGGTTGTTGGTACATAGTGATTGAACCTCTATAATGATGATTACTATGACCTCACCGAAATCACCATCTCCTTCGAGTGCACAATATTTTGGGACATCTGGGGGTGGAAGGATCTATCAGATCCCAATGGAAGTTTTTCCGGGTTTTTGGGGATACGCTTACCTCGTTATCGTAGATGATTATGTAGTTTTGGTCGATACCGGCTCGGGATTCGGGGAAGCAAGTCAGCAATTGGAAGCTGGTCTTCATGCCGTTAGTGGATTATCTGGTCAAGATGTCAGTCTTGCAAACCTGACCCATATTTTTATTACGCATGGACACATAGACCACTTCGGTGGATTGGCTTATGTTCGCCCTAGGACCTCGGCTAAGTTAGGTGTCCATGAATTAGACCGCCGTGTATTGACGAATTACGAGGAACGCCTGACGATCATTGCCCGTCGTTTGAGTAATTTCCTGATAGATGCCGGTGTATCGCCAGAGGGGCGGGAAAAATTACTTAACTTGTATTTATTAACCAAAAGCATCTTTCATTCTGTAAATATAGATTTCACTTATGAGGCTCTTGGGATGAAGATTGGTCCTTTCGAAATGCTGCATGTACCCGGACACTGCGCTGGTCATGTCGTCATCCGATTGCACGATGTATTGTTCAGTGGTGATCATGTCTTGGAGAGCACCAGCCCTCACCAATCTCCTGAACACCTTACATTAAGCACAGGCTTAGATCACTATTTAAAGTCTCTCGATGCTTTACGCTCATGGGCAAATGGTGTGCGTTTAACCCTTGGGGGCCATAAACAACCTATTTTAGATTTAACAAAGCGCATCAACGCAATTCATAATCTCCATATGGAACGACTCCAGAAAGTCCTTGACCTTTTGGAACAACCCAAGACAATTGCCGAAATATCTCATGCTTTGTTCGGGGAGGTATCCGGATATAACGTTCTCCTCGCTTTAGAGGAAGCCGGCGCCCATGTTGAATACCTCGATCAACGAGGTCTATTAGAAATTGAAAATATAAAGGAATTAGAGGAAAGTTACGGTCAAACCCCGATCCGTTATTGTCGTTAATAAGTAAAGCTATGGATATTTGGTTGTATATTGTAGATTATCATTTTTATCAAAATCTTGGTAGTATATACTATCCAGAAAGGAGCAGAACCGATGTATTCATTCGAACCATCAGATGAACAGAAAATGCTTGTCGATGCTATCAAACGGTATTCAACCAGTAACTTGCGACCAGCCGCTCATGATGCTGACGAAGAAGGTCAATACTCACCGGACTTGATTGAAAAAGGATGGGAATTGGGTTTCTTGCAGGCATCAATCCCGGAAACATATGGGGGGTTTGGTGAGCGATCGGCAGTTACCGGTGTCCTGGCTGCGGAGGAATTATCCTGGGGCGATCTAGCAGGTGCGATGGCTGTATTAACACCGGGATTATTTGCCTTGCCGATATTGCTGGCTGGCAGCGAAGAGCAGAAGCTAAAATTCTTACCACCCATTGTTGAAGGCGAATGGAAACCAAATACTGCTGCTTTATTAGAACCTCACTATGACTTTGATCCTTATGAACTGAAGACTGTAGCTTTAGAAAATGATGGGAGCTACATCCTTAATGGAGAGAAAACGTATGTTCCCTATGCTAAAGAAGCTGATGTCATGGTGGTATATGCGCGGTTGGGTGATAAGACACAAGGTTTTATCGTTCCCAATAAAGCGGCTGGATTAACCATCGGCGAACATCAAATGCTACTTGGGATTCATGCTTTACCCGTGTATCCGATTAAGCTGGAGAATGTACAGATTCCCAAGGAGGATTGTTTAGGCGATCAAGAAGGCCTAAATTTCAAGCAAATTTTAAGTGCTTTGCGCATAGCCATAGCTGCTATGGCATTAGGTGTATCCAGGGCTGCTTATGAATACTCACGTGATTATGCTAAAGAACGTGAAGTCTTTGGTGTAAAGGTCGCCCAAAAGCAGGCGATTGCCTTTATGCTGGCTGAGATGGCAACTGAGATTGAAGCGATCCGTTTACTGACCTGGGAGGCGGCCTGGATGATGGACCAAGGGAAAGAGGAGGCAGATAAACAAGCGTATTTAGCCCAGGTGGGCGCAGCCGATATGGCTATGATGGTTACTGATCGTGCTGTCCAGATCTTAGGAGGTCATGGATATATCCGAGAACACCCCGTTGAATTATGGATGCGGAACGGAAGAGGTTTTGCTACTTTAACCGGATTGGCTATGGTTTAATGAAAGGTATAAAACCAAGGAGATATTGCCATGATTGAGTTTGAGGTTCCCAAGCCTATCGCTCAGCAAAGTTATGTCCTGAAGACGGTCGCGGAAAACATGATGCGACCATTATCCCGGAAGTTTGATGAAAATGAGCATGATGTCCCCTGGGATTATATAAATTTTATGCACATGGCTATGCGCGCTACGGGCGCTGGCTCATTAGCGCCCAGCAATGGAGAACCCAAAATGGGACCAGATGGTAAGCCAAGACCACGCATTGGCTATCAATTGCTGGCTTTCATGTTGGAAATATTATCCTGGGGTGATGTAGGTATGTATTTGGTCACACCAGGCGGAGGATTGGGTGCTGCAGCGGTTGAAGCGACAGGCACTCCCGAACAAAAAGCTAAATTCCTTGCCCGGTTTAAAACAGAAAAACCAGTTTTCGCGGCCATGGCTATGACTGAGCCACAATGTGGTTCAGACACATCCGCAATCCGCACTCGAGCAGTTCTTGACAGGGCGACGAATGAATGGATATTGAATGGTGAGAAGATCTTCGTAACCGGTGGTCATATGTCGCTGGATTTAAGCGAAGGCTTTGTTGTTATCTGGGCGACCATTGACCCATCTGCCGGTCGAGCGGGGATGCGACCTTTCGTCGTAGAAGCGGGTACTCCGGGAGCCAAGGTAACAAAAATAGAGCATAAGATGGGTATCCGCACAAGCGATACCGCTTCTATCGTTTTACAAGATTGCCGTGTGCCGTTTGATAACATCCTTGGCAGTCCTGAGGTGGTTGTCGAAAAGACAACAACTGGTTTTAAAGGAGCCATGGCAACCTTCGATGCCACCCGACCTTTAGTCGCAGCTACGGCGATAGGAGTTGCCAGGGCAACCTTGGAACTATTAAAGGAAATGTTATCACAACAAGGAGTGACCATTCGTTATGGCTTGCCTTGCCAGAAGATGTCCTATGTAGAACGAGAAGTTATTGATATGGATATTATGTTGCGATCTGCCTGGCTATTAGTGATCAAAGCAGTCTGGATGGCTGATAATCGCCAACCCAATTCAATGGAATCGTCCATGGCTAAAGTTCGTGCCGGCGATGTAGTCACAAGAATCACTCAAAAAGCTGTTGAAATCATGGGTCCATTGGGTTACAGCCG
>CAZPWU010000281.1:0-4131 GCA_964590325.1 uncultured Anaerolineaceae bacterium
CGCTGGGGATGCCCAGCGCCAGCATGATGACCAGCGGAGGCAGGGCATGCGGCAAGAGTTGGCGGAAGACGATGCGCCAATCGTCCGCGCCGTAGGAGCGCGCCGCTACCACAAACTCGCGCTCGCGCAGCGCCAGGAGCTGGCCGCGTGTCAGGCGGCAGACCTCGATCCAGCTGGTAATACCGATGGCCAGGATGACGTTGCCCATCCCGCTGCCCAGGATGCTCATCAGGAAGATGGCAAAGAGGAAGCCTGGGAAAGCGGTCATCACCTCCAGCAGGCGTATGATGATGAAGTCTATCCAGCCTCCGCGCAGCCCGGCCAGGGCGCCCAGCGGCAGGCCGATGGCAAAGGCGATCGCCTGCACCGTAAAACCGACCTCCAACGATGTGCGCGCACCGAAAATGATACGGCTGAGCAGATCACGACCCACCTGATCGGTCCCAAACAAGTGCTGAAGGCTGGGGAACTGGAGATTCTCGCTCAACACCGAGTGGTAGTAAGGTGTGGGGGCCAGCTCATTAGCAAACACAGCGCAGAGGATGAAGATCGCCACTATCACCAGGCCGGCGGTGGCGAGGCGGTTTTTGAGGAAGCTGCGGACGGCATCCCGCCACAGGGTCCGTTTCTGTGGGATGCGAGTCTGTAAGCGTGGGAGCATCGGCGTGGTCATGGGTTCCCCCGTCCGGTCAGGCGCACACGTGGATCGATGACGGTATAGAGGATGTCGCTGAGGATATAGGTGATGCCCCACAGGAAAGCCGCCAGGAGCATTGTCGCCATGATCATCGGGTAGTCCCGGTTGTAGGTGCTGGTGACAAAATAGCGTCCCAGGCCGGGGATGCGGAAGGTGGCTTCAATGAAAATGGAACCGGTGGCTATGTTTGGGATCTGCGGTCCCAACACGGTGACGAGCGGGATGAGGGCGTTCTTGAGGATGTGGCGGAAGATGACCGTCCTTTCGGTCAATCCCTTGGCTCTAGCGGTGCGTACATAGTCAGCCCGCAGCGCCTCGAGCATGTTCACCCGGGTGTAGCGGGCCACCATCGCCATCGGCGCGGCGGAATAGACCAGCACTGGCATGATGTAGTTCTCCGGCTTGCCCCACCCGCCGGTGGGGAGCCAGTGCAGGGTCACGCTGAAGATCAGGATCATCCACAGTCCGACGACGAAGTTGGGGACCGCGAAACCGAGGGTCGCCATGGCGGTCACGGTGTGGTCGATCCACGAGTTCTGCTTGATGGCCGCGATGATGCCAAAAAGCATGCCAAGACTGTACGATAACAGGATGACCACGGAAGCCAGTTGCAAAGTGGGCGGCCAGACGCGGGCGATCAGTTGGATCACGGTTTCAGTCGGGCTCTGGAAGGGGATGCCGAAATCCAGGTGTATCGCCGCCCACATGTAGCGCAGGTACTGCTGCCAGATGGGCTTGTCGAGACCGTACTTGCGCAGGATATTCTGTTTGGCGGCCGGGGGCAGCGGCTGCTTTAACTCATCGAATGGGCCACCGGGGACCGCATGCATCAACAGAAATGTTATGATGGAGACCAGGAGGAAGGCGATCAACAGCCCGCCCAGGCGTCCCAAGATATAACGGCCCATATTACCTCTGATAAGGTCGGATCACGAAACTTAATGCCACGAACAGAATGTGTGTTTCGCCGTCTTTGTTACGGGTCCACTATCTTTATATGCAGGCGGATTATAGCTTGCTGAGGGGTATTTGTCAATTTACCATCTCGGCGCGGAAAATGTAAAAATAATGTAGAATGTAACTATAGTGAGTAAACCTCCCCTGAAACCTCTGGTCATCCTGCGCCATTGCGATACCTACGACCCTGAGCGGATCGCCGCCATCATCGCCGAAGGGATGGAGGCGCTCGGTGCGCACCCGCACGGGCGCACCATGATCAAGCCCAACGCCGTGGTGGCTCATCCGCGCCATTTCCCTCATGCCTTCACGCGCCCCGAGTTCATCGACGGGCTGCTGCGAGCGGTCAAAACCCACGGGCAGGGGGTGACCGACCTTGCGGTGGGTGAGCGCTGCGGCCTGATCATCCCCACGCGTTACACCTTCGCCCGCGCCGGATACAATCCTGTGCTGCGCCGCCAGCATGTGCGCGCCGAATACTTCGACGAGCAGCGCTCCGTGCCGGTGCGCCTGCACCAGCCTGGGGTGCTGCGGCCGGTCATCTATGTGCCCGAAGCCGTCACCCGCTGCGATTTCCTGATCAACGCCCCCAAGCTGAAAGCGCACCGCGGCATCCTCGTGACCGCGGCCATGAAGAACTACATCGGCCTGCAGGATGATGCCCACCGGCTGATCGATCACGACCACATGCTTCAAAACAAGGTGGCCGACCTGCAGGAGGTGATCTCGCCGGGGCTGATTGCCATCGATGGCATCATTGCGGGTGCTAAGCACAACCTGACTGCGCAGCCGTTCCCCCTGCACCTGATCATCCTGGGGGTAAACCCGGTTGCGGTGGATGCCACCTGTATCCGCATGGTCGGCGGGGATCCGCTGGACCTCCCCTATATCCGCCTGGCAGCCGAGCGCGGGTTCGGACCCATCGACCGGGATGAGATCAATGTTTGCGGCGATGTGCCCTTCGCCGAAGCTTACGAACGGGCGCGCGGCCTGTGTCCACCCTTGCAGCGGATCGAGGAGGTTTACAACGGCAGCAGCAATATCACTACGTATGTGGGTCCGCCGCCTGATACCTATGACTATTGCTGGGTCGGCTGCTCTGTCGCGCTGCAAGATGCCCTGGGTATCATCAGCGCCTTCCAGCCCGATGCTCGTCGTGAGATCCGCCCGTTGCACATCCTCATGGGTGCCTACCGGGGGACGATTAACGCCAAACCGGGCGAACGGGTGCTGGCCGTAGGGGATTGCGCACGCTGGTCGGGGCAGGTGCATGGGAAGCAGGTGGAAATTTCATCATCGTATGTGCCACGCCATCTGAAGGATCCTCGTCACGCCCACAGCCAGGGGCCGGTCTCTGCGATGATCGATGCCAAGATCAACCTCTTCCGTCAGCGCCGCCAGCCGGTGGTGCGCCTGCGCGGCTGCCCGGTGTCGATCGCCAAATTCATGGTGTATTTATCGTCCCTGGGTAAAGTCGCCAATCCCTATGCCCAGATTCGCGAGCTCATCCCGTTTTTGTATGCCTGGGCCATCCGTAAAATCGTGCGCTTCTGGCGGACCCTTTACAGCCCCAACCGGTACACGCGGTAGCGTTTATACAGCCTCGCCCCCACCCGTTCGGCCAGGATTGAGGTGTAGGGGTTATCGTCCGAGGTCAGCGAGAGGTCGGCCCACTGGTATCCTTTCGTCAGGACGCGCTTCGCCATTTCGTCGAAAAGCAGGACGGCGACACCCGTATCCCAGTACTCGGGCAGCACCAACACGCTTTTGATCGCCAGGCATTTCGGCTGGCGGCGCGCGTGCCACCACAGCCTGGCATAGTCCCATGGATAGCGCAGTCCATTGGCGTGGATCAGGGCTTCGTTGATGTTAGGGATACCCGCGAACCAGCCTACAGTCTTTCCATCCACCTCGGCGAACAGGATGAGCTCCGCGTCAACGATCTGTAGCAGTGGCAGCAATGTGGTGCGCAAGGCCTCACGCTGCCAGGGGATGTAATCCGGGAGGTGCGCCGTGGCTGTGTTCAGCAGATAGAGCACCCGGTCGACTTCCTCTTCCCAGTGCGACAGGTCACCCTGACGGATGTGGATATGCCCCCGCTTCCGCAGCCGGTCAGACAGGCGTGATAACCGCTCCACGGCTGACTTTGCCATATCATAGGTGATTTCGTAGGCCAGGTTATCGCCGCGCGCCGGTTTAAAGCCAAAGCGCTCGAAGAATCCCTGGTAGTAAGCCGGGGTGTGCCCGCACAGCAGCACCGGTGGTCGGTCGCGGCCCTCGATCAGCACGCCGTAGCCGTCCTCGTAATCCAGGTTGAAAGGACCGTAGAGCGTGTTCAGATTATGCGCCCTCGCCCAATCGGCAGCACGTTGGAACATCGCCTCGCCCACGGCATAGTCTTCGATGCACTCGAAAAAACCGATCATGCAGTCCTGGTGGCCGCGCTGTGCGTTGGTCGGTTTATCATCGGCGGTGCT
>CAZPWU010000282.1:0-4107 GCA_964590325.1 uncultured Anaerolineaceae bacterium
TTATCGAACATGCTATCATCGATAAACGTGTCCGTATTGGAGAAAAAGCTCACGTCGGTAAAAAGCTGGCAGAACCACAAATTGCGATGGTTGGCAAGAATAGTGTTCTACCAGCTAATATCACAATTGAACCCGGTGCAGTGATTGGAACTGATGTCATCCCGTCTGATTTTTCTTCGGATATCGTACACGGGGACGAATATATTCAAACCAAAAGACAAGCTTATGAAGTATAAACGTTCATCTGGCATCCTATTGCACCCCACCAGCTTACCGGGTCCCTATGGCATCGGTGATATCGGATCACAGGCTATGTGTTGGATTGACTTTCTGGCAGAAGTAGGTTGCAGTTTATGGCAAGTCCTTCCACTTGGCCCGACGGGTTATGGAGATTCTCCTTACCAGTGCTTTTCAGCATTCGCTGGTAACCCGTACCTGATCAGTCCCGAGGCTCTATTAGCTGATGACCTGTTACAGCCTGATGATCTAAGAGAGCTGCCCGATAATACTCCAGAACGCATAGACTATGGTGAAATCATCCCCTGGAAGCTATCCCTACTGGATCGGGCTTATGACCGGTTTCTTCAGCTGGATTCCGCACCACTCCATACACAATTAGATAAGTTTCGAGGGTCACATAGTTCCTGGCTGGATGATTTCGCACTGTTTATGGCTTTAAAAGAAGCCTATAACGGAGAACCCTGGTTTACCTGGGAGAAACCTTTACGCAGTCGCAATCCACAGGCCCTGGCTGAGGTCTACCAGAAATACACTGAAGCCATCCAACGTCATATTTTCCGTCAGTTTATCTTCTACCGCCAGTGGTCGATATTGCATACCTATACTGCTAATAAAGGTATCGATATTATCGGAGATATCCCCATCTTTGTCGCACACGACAGTGTAGACGTCTGGGCTCACCCGGAGCTATTTTTTCTTGATGAGGAAGGCCAACCAACAGTCATTGCGGGTGTACCCCCGGATTACTTTTCGGAAACCGGACAATTATGGGGTAATCCCCTCTACCGGTGGAACGTCCATCAATCTAACGGATATGACTGGTGGTTACAACGCATCCGCGCTGTGTTAGAGTTGGTCGATATCATCCGTCTGGATCATTTCCGCGGCTTTGCAGCGTATTGGGAGGTACCCGGTGGCGCACACACTGCTGTAAAAGGCCGTTGGGTGCCCGGTCCAGGTAAGGATTTCTTCCGAGTCGTAATGGACTCCCTCGGTGAGTTACCCATCATTGCAGAAGATTTAGGTGTCATCACCCCTGACGTGGAAGATATGCGCGACAGCTTTGGTCTGCCCGGTATGAAGATCTTCCAGTTTGCTTTCGCTACCACGCCTAAAGATCCTTTCCTGCCTCATAACTACCCGTCCAATTGTGTTGTTTACACAGGGACGCATGATAATGATACTGCTCTTGGGTGGTATGAGCGCGTGCCGGAGACTGAGCGCGACTCATTCCGCCGGTATTTGGATCGCAACGGCAGCAATGTCTCCTGGGACATGATCCGCGCAGTATGGTCTTCGGTGGCTAATTTTGCTCTTGCCCCCATGCAAGACTTCCTTAGTCTCGATAATAAAGCCCGTATGAATCATCCTGGCATTCCCAGTGGCAACTGGACCTGGCGAATGTCAACGGATGCCTTGAATGACGAGTTGTCTAAAAAGATCAAGGAGATAAATTACCTGTACTCGCGCGAAAAAACCGAAAGTTGTGATTCGATCTTAAGGCGCCATCAATAACAGGTCGCCCCACGTGGTTGGGATAGTTAAGTGGCGATTGGGGACATTGGACACCATACTTTGTTGAACGCTGTAGCCAACCTTATCGTTATCTGAAACCGAAAAGGCAAATCCATAATGTTTGCCCTGTTGGGGGGTCATCTCTAATATTGACCAAGGTATGGCTGCTTCAACTGTGTAACCACCGCTCACCTTCTGGGCAGCGATTTTAACTTGCGGTCGGTTGCCTTTTATTGTGCGCGGAAACCACAAGTACGCTTCCGGATGATCTCCAGGGGAGGGAGAACCCGGTGAAATCCCCAGTTGGAAATCATCCGGGCTGAGGGTCTGAATATAAAAATCACCAGCTAGATTAGTGTCCAATAGGATTTCTAAGCTATCCCCTTTATATAGGTTATCACCGAAGGCATTTTGAACATATACATCCTCAGTGACGTTCGCCCCCAGGTAAAGATAAGTGTCATCCCAACCTATCATCACATTGGCTGACAGATCAGCCGTACCGCTCCAATTAGAGGCACCATAAACGACATTTTTTACTGGGTAATTATTAAGATTCCAATCCCCAAGGTTCCCATCAATAACCGGTGGGTGAGACGTGAAATTTGCTGTCACACTCGCTCCTGACCGGATCAATAGATCGGCTGGTGTGCTTGTCGGTGCTGGGGTATTTGAGGGTACCGACGTAGCTGTTACGGCAGGAAGCGCAGATGTCTCCGTAGGGATGACCGGTGTTGCAGTGTTTGGAAGAGGCGACGTGGAGGTTGCAGTTAACGCCGAAGGTGGTGTCGCAGTCAAGACGTTCAACACCGAATAGATTGCAGTTAAAGTTAAATCTGGCGTTGGAAAAGCGAAAGGTGTCGGTGATGAAACAAAAGGTAAAACACAGCCCTGAATTGTTAAAACAATCAATACACCAAGAATCGTAACCTTTATCCTCTTTATCATCGCATCCTCCAATTTCTATTCCAAACTATTATAGCTTATCCACCAATAATCGACTATACAATAACAAAACGAGTGAACCATCATTACGCTGATTCACTCGTTTATAAAAAACTACTTGTTACTTTCTTTAGTTAGTTTATGATCTACCTACTAAATTAATTCACCCTTGTCAGTCCTCATGAAAGTTAGCTGGCAATTTGCGGTAACGAATTCAGCGGGATGCGATTTAGAATCTTGCTTTGTCGGACACTCCTCACTGGCTGCATTACCAATTGGGGTGCATATAATCCATAGCGTCCTGCTGCCAGATAGAGTATTTCCAGTATTAAATCGCAGTATGGGAGCCCTTCTGCTTTAGCCATGATGCAGATATCACTGACCTCTGGGTTTAAACCCGGTAGAGTATTGATTTCCAATAAACAGGGATTGCCATCTTCGTCCAGCCGGATGTCAACCCGAGATACGTCTAGTGCGCCAATCGCCTGGTGCGCACGTAGGCCTAATTTTTGTAATTTTTTTTCTAAGTCAGGCTCGAGATTTGCCGGGCAGAGATAACCTGGTGCCCCACTCTCATCAAGAGCCTTGGACTTTGCTGCATTGCTGTAGATCCCAGGAGTAATAGAGCAATAGCTTTCAATCTCAAGTACGGGGAAACGATGGAATCCATCTACCGCATACAATTCGGGTTTATGGCTGGATAACAAAGCATCTTCGCGACCCATGACACCGACCGTGAACTCTCGTCCCGGTAGAAAAGATTCCACCAATGCCGGCTGATGGTAAGTTTCAATAACCCATGTAACCCTTTCTCTCAATTCCTCGATATTGTTGACCTTGGCTCCCTGGTCTACACCCATTCCTGTCCCCTCTCGGTCAGGTTTAACGAATAGGGGAAAATCCAAATATCCTCGAAGAGGTTCTTTCCCCGTAATGAATTCCTGAAAGGGAGCAATGGGCAGCCTTGCATCTCGCCATATGCGCTTAGTGAGAGTCTTATCGAGTGATATCGCATTCGCTAATACACACGACGCGGTATAGGGGATACCCATCATCGCCAGTAAAGCTGGTACCTGAGCCTCGCGGGCATCAGCTCCATATCCTTCGGCGATGTTAAAACAGATATCGGGATGTACATCCCGTAAAGCATAAGGTAAATTAATATCTGCTGGAAGGAATATAGTCTGATGACCGTCGGCCTCAATAGCCCCCTGTATAGATTGGATCGTCTCTAACTTATCAAATTCTGCACCGGCATCAGCCGGTTCATTAAAGGTGGAATGGTTCTCCTCTTTAACATTGGCAATTACAGCGACCAACCACCGCGAACGGCGGTCGGTGCTAATACTGGGAGGTTTATCGCTCTCCTTATCTAGCAATTGCGCGGCGTCCATTGCTTATGCTTAT
>CAZPWU010000283.1:0-4090 GCA_964590325.1 uncultured Anaerolineaceae bacterium
TCTGTCAGTATTCCACTTTGTTCCTACTTATGACACCAAACTGTCTGGTGACTAGGAATCCACTGGTTATACTATTAACCATCTTGGGGTTAGTTTCTTACGTGACTGGAGACCTTCGGGCTACTTTGGTGATCGGAAGGGATTTTCTTCATTATATAACCCTATTTTCCCTCCTTGACCATTCATCACTTCCACGCTAAAATGCAGTGCTGTGTTTGAAAACCTGACTGAACGGCTAAACAATGTCTTTAAACAACTACGCCGGCATGGTAAGCTGTCTGAGGTAGATGTCGATGCTGCCATGCGCGAGGTACGCCTTGCCTTGCTCGAGGCAGATGTCAATTTCGGCGTGGTCAAAGACTTTATCGCGCGAGTGCGTCTGCGTGCTATTGGCTACGAAGTATCGAAAGCATTAAACCCGGGCCAACAAGTTATTAAAATCGTTCATGAGGAATTAATCGCTACTCTGGGTGAACCCGAAACGATTAATTTGAGTGGCTCGCGACCACATTCCTTGATGCTGGTTGGCCTGCAAGGGTCCGGTAAGACAACCGCAGCCGGAAAACTGGCAAAGCTGTTACGTTCGCAAGGCGAGCGTATTCTTTTGGTTGCTGCTGACCCCTACCGACCAGCAGCTGTACGCCAGTTGGAGACAATGGGTGAGCGGTTGGACATCCCGGTTTTCTTCGAGACCGGTATAAAACCACCTGAGCTGGCAGCCCGGGCTGTGGATAAAGCGCAAAAGGGTGGGTATACCATTGTCCTACTGGATACCGCAGGTCGTTCGCAGTTAGATGAGTCCTTGATGGATGAGATCCACGCCATGACCAGGTGGGTCAATCCAGCCGAAGTCTTGTTGGTCGTGGATGCCATGATCGGGCAGGAGGCAGTCAATATTGCCAAAGGATTCCGTGAGGCTGTTCCATTGACTGGACTGATCCTGACTAAAATGGATGGGGATGCGCGTGGAGGGGCAGCCATATCGATACGATCCGTGACGGGTGTACCCATCAAGTTCTTGGGCACTGGTGAATCCCTGGATGCTTTAGAGATTTACGATCCCGGACGACTTGCCTCACGGATTTTAGGCATGGGCGATGTCATCGGCTTAATTGAACGGGCTGAGGCTACATTTGATCAGGAAGTTGCCCAAAAGCAGGCCGAAAAACTGATGGCGGGTGATTTCACCCTTGAGGATTTCCGGGATCAGTTACGCCAGGTGCGCCGTATGGGACCAATCGGGCAGCTGCTCGAAATGCTCCCGGGAAATATGGGACAAATGGCCAAAATGGTGTCGCCACAAGAAGCTGAGGGACAACTTAAGATAACCGAAGCTATTATCAATTCGATGACCGTCCATGAACGGCGTCATCCAGATATCCTAAATGCAAGCCGTCGCCGTCGAATTGCCAGTGGTTCTGGCACGCAGGTTCAGGATGTTAACCAGCTGGTTAAACAATACCGGGAGATGCAACGCTTATTTAAGACCCTAAAGAAATCAGGCGGGCGTGGATTGTCACGTCTGTTTGGGTAAATTTCAAATATCTGAAGGAGATAGATTATCATGGTTCGTTTACGTTTACGCCGCGTTGGAGCAAAAGGGCAGCCCAGCTACCGTATTGTGGCAGCTGATAGAGAAAGCCCTCGTGACGGTCGTTTTTTAGAAATCCTGGGGTTTTATAACCCACGTACTGAACCTGCAACGATTCAGCTCAAAGAAGATCGCATCTACGAGTGGATGAATAAGGGAGCACAGCCCAGTGAATCTGTAATAATGCTGTTTAAGAAGAGTGGACTCCTGGATCGCTATTCGAGGTTAAAAACCGGTGAGCCACTGGAAGCATTACTTGAGGAAGCCACTAAAAATCAACCGGCTATCAATCCCAAGACTCGCCATGACACTCCGGTAACAAAGGCTAAGAAAACCGAAGAATGATCTCGCGAGCCCGGATAGATCAGGAATTATCCCGTGAAAGAATTAATCGAATTCATTGCTTGTTCTCTTGTAGATGACCCTACGCAGGTCCAGGTGACGCCATTGAGGCATGGACCCGTGACCAACTTTAAACTGAAGGTGGCCAAAGAAGACATGGGTCGCGTTATTGGCAAGAATGGTCGTGTAGCTAATGCGATGCGCATTTTGCTCAATGTGGCTGCGGCACGTGAAGGTAAGCAAGCCTCATTGGATGTTGAAGATCCTCGATGACCCATCGCCATAATCAGGATAAAAAACCGAACGCTGCAGGCTCGCTTACGCCAGGCGAGCCTGCCTTCTTAGCAGTCGGTAAACTTCGCAGACCGCACGGAGTACTCGGCGAAATGCAGATGGATGTTTTGACGGATTTTCCGGAGCGATTGGTCTCGGGCATTATCTTATATGTGGGCAATGATCATCTCCCCGTTCGGCTACAAAAAAGTCGCCCACACCAGCAAGCACTCTTGATGACCTTTGAGGACTACACGACACCCGAGGCAGTCGGAGAATTACGCAATCAGATAGTCTATGTACGTACGGAAGACAGGCCCCCGTTAGAACCGGGAGAGTACTACCATCACCAACTCATTGGTCTGCGCGTCATCGATGAGAATGGGACCTACATCGGTACGATTGCGGAAATCGTTGAAACTGGTGCGAATGATATCTATGTTGTACGCCCAGAGATGGGTCCTGAAATCCTCTTGCCGGCCATCGACTCGGTCGAAATGGATGTAAACCTGCAGGACGGTGTGATGCGGGTGCACATCTTACCCGGGTTGATCCCTGATTAGAGGTTTGTATTGGAGAATACAATTTTTTGGATTGGGTTTAACCTGGTTAAAGGCATCGGTGCCGTCCGGTTCAAGGCACTCATGGATTATTTTGGGGATGCCAGGACAGCCTGGCAAGCGTCACCTCAGGCCTTGCAGGCAGCGGGATTAAGCCCGAAACTGGTTGAGAATCTCTTGAAGGTACGCTCACAAGTATCGTTGGAACTTGTCTGGGAGCGTATGCAGACCCAGGGTATAAATATTCTCACCTGGGAAGATGAGAATTATCCTCGCCGGCTAAAGGATATCGATCAACCGCCTCCTGTGCTTTACTTGCGTGGCGATTTAACCCCTGGAGATGAATGGGCTGTCGCGATCGTTGGTACTCGCAGGATAACTTCGTATGGACGGCAGGTTACCGAGGAAGTAGCGAGCACCCTTGCACGTAATGGGGTAACGGTGGTCAGCGGTTTGGCGAGGGGTGTGGATGCAGTTGCTCATCAGGCTGCTTTGAATGCTGGTGGGCGTACATTAGCAGTGCTCGGGAATGGTGTGGATCGGATTTATCCACCGGAGAACCGCCGTTTAGCTGAACAAATCATCAGCCAGGGAGCACTCATCAGTGATTATCCTCTCGGCACTCCTCCGGAGGGTACTAATTTTCCTCCCCGCAATCGGATTATTTCCGGTCTGGCTCTCGCTGTAGTGGTTGTAGAAGCAGGTTTGGATAGCGGCGCTCTGATAACCTCGACTTTTGCCGTTGAGCAAGGGCGCGATGTATTTGCTGTTCCAGGGAGCATTTTGGCCCATCAGAGTAAGGGTACCAATCGCTTGATTCAAGACGGTGCACATCCACTCCTGGATCCGCAAGAGATACTTGAAGTATTAAACCTGACCATGGTGACAGAACATCGTTCGGCTCGTCTTGTACTCCCAACTGATGCAACTGAAGCACAATTATTACAAATTCTCAGTTCTGAACCCATGCATGTTGATGATATCCACGCCAAAACTGACATGCCGATTGAGAAGGTATCTGCGACATTAGCGATGATGGAGCTGAAAGGAATGGTACGTCAGGTTGGGGGTATGCATTATGTGGCAGTACGCGAGCCGCGCGCTGATTATCAATAATAAAACTTGGAGGATTATCTTTTGGAAGCTTATTGTGTTAAGTGTAAAACAAAGCGTGAAATAAAAGATCCACAGGCAGCGTTCACTGTAAATGGGACTCCATTGACACGTGGGGTGTGTCCCATTTGCGGAACAACGATTGTGCGTATGGGACGAACGGATGCCCACACAGGCATGATTGCACCTGTAAAAGGAGCTAATCGGAAAG
>CAZPWU010000284.1:0-4076 GCA_964590325.1 uncultured Anaerolineaceae bacterium
TAGCCTTCGTCCCCGATGCAAAGACTAGGCTGGATGAAATTCATCGGTTGCTCGGATAGGAATATCGATTAGCTTTAATATTTACTGCGTTTAGGACTTACGCAGTTCACAAAGGATCCACCGAAAAAATAGGTGTTGGGTGGGCATACGCCCGCCCAACACCCATTTTTTTATGGGTTTACTACCAATAACTCCGGTCTCACCTCGCCTGAAATACCCGGGTTATAGTAATCGTAGGCATTGCTTGACGGGGTCTGGGCCATCAGTGGATACCTGGCGCGCAGCCGGTAATTGAACTGCAAGGGTTTACCATAGCTCAGGTTGCTTACGTAAACCAGGATCTGGCGTCCGGTGAGCTCATACCGTTCAATCTTCGGGAAAGCGTAATCCCCAGGTAAATCGTTGAAACGGGTCACGAGGGCGTCTAAATCTTCAGCTTGAACAGTAAAACCTGGGGGCATCCCCAAATCGATCAAAGCGGATTTAGCCACACCCCCTTCCTGGATCATCGAAACGGTGACGCTGACATTGACCGTATCGTTAACTGACAGCGAGGTCCGGTCGTAAGCTACTTTGATGTCCACCAACTGCTCATTGACACTCAGCTCTGGATACTGGCTTAATTTACCCCAAGGGATGTAATAGCTGCCCGCTATCTGATACATTAAATTACCTGATCCATCCACCTGGATATCCACTCTGTTATCCTGACCAGGATTGAGATCGTCGAAGGAAAGCAGTTGAACCACATCATACTGATCCGGTGTGACTTTAATGGTCTGTGTTTGTCCACCATTCAAGGACACCGTTATACTGGCATCAACCTTTTCCGCTCCACCGCGCACACTTTGCAGGAGCGCCTTCAGAGTCATGACCGTAGCTTGGGTCGTCTCCCAGGTGCCAAAACTATCCTTATTTTTAATTAGATACGTCAATGCAGCATTCGCCAGTTCCGTGTGGCTGTCCGCGCGCAATAATGCCAGAGTCGCCAGGGCTGTCGTTTCCAGATTGCTCGTCTCTCCCTGGCTGCCCATAAAGGTAGCACCGTCATTCTGCCAGTGAACGCTGTTCTCACTCTGTATTGCCATACCCGCCAGACGGTCCAATACTGCCTGAGTCGCAGGGGTTATCTTATGAGAGGACTCTCCTGCCTTGATATCGGCAGCAACCAGTGCATTAGCAATCAGTGCCAGCCCATAGGGGTCATTGGCCTGGGATTGGTTCTCACGCAGATATCCCAGACCTTTCTGGGTGCGCGCATCACCGCCGAAACCAGCCTCCACGAGACTCCACGCGATATAAGCCGTCACCGGTAAGCGCTCGGTCTGATTAGTCAGGGTGCTCTCATGGAAACCCTGCAGGCCTTTCCATGAGCCATCTCCTTCTTGCTGTGAGAGCAGCCAATTTGCGGCACGCTGGATCAACGCCGGGTCAACCTCATAAACACGGCTCATATCGCTAAATTCCTGGATGCCGTAAGCTGTCAGCATAGGATCGGCGGGTGGTTCGCCGAACAGTGAGAAACCACCACTGCCACCGACCTCGAATGTCGTCAGCCGCTGATAACCCAGGTTAATATATTCCTCAGCCTTCATCTGCACCTCAGGTGAGGCCTGGTTCGTTGTCTTCAAATAATCCAACACCAACACATTAGGATATGTGGTGGAGGAGGTCTGCTCGAAACACCCATTGGGCATGCGCAAGATGCTGTCTAACCCCTCCACAACCTGGCTGAGAATCCCAGGATAAACTTTTACAACTAAAGATTGCGCCCCCGGGATCGCATCAACAGGAATATTAATCATCTGATGAACCGGGGTACCCGGATTTAACCGGTCCGATTGTGTAAATGTGATCTGTTTCCCGTTTGGATAGACGCGTACATCCTTCTGTATAGCATCCGACATCCTGGAACCGAATGCAGTCACCTTGAGAGATTGGCGTCCAAAACCAACCGCCTTAACTCTGAAATACACAACGCTGATGTCATTGGCTTCGATCGTAATCTCTTTGACGGGATCATCCAATAGATCAAACCCATTCGGTTTATCCAGTTCTAAACGCACCGTCTGAGCATCCGGCAAATAGCTGTAAATCCCAACCGGGATCGAGACTTCATCACCAACCGTCAGCGCGAGGGGTAGGTCCAGGTCAATAAAGAAATCCTGGAACACGCGCAGACCGGCTGTGGCTGAACCCAGTTGGCCATCCTGGCTGGAAGCCAGGGCAGTCATCCGCCAGGTGGTTATGCTGTCGGCGACGGGGAAATCCAGGTGCAAAGAGCCCATATTGTCCGTCGCAGCCTCTGGCAGCCACAACATCGTCTCTGGGAAATATTGGCGCAGACGGGGTGGCTCGACGGGGGTTGCTGTACTTTGATCTGCAGCCTGGGCAAGCTGCAACCCGCCCATACCTGGCGCGGGTGCCTGCGTAGGCATTTGTGCCAACTCGGCTGGCATCCCCATGACCTTTTCCATTATCATCCCCCTGCCCCCGAATTGGTCCATGACCTCCCCTTCGAATCGCCTATCCTGGCTGCCAATCATTAGAAGGGGCAGCATACCGACCAGAAGGAATATAGAAAACGCCAGAGAAGCCATAGCCGCGACAGGCTGACGTGTCGAAGAATATGATCCGAACCATAACAAGAAAGATATCGGTATCAAAGAAAACGCCACCACGCCCCAACTGACCACCTTTTGGCTTGGATATATCCCTGCCTGTGAGATCGCATAGAGTATGAAACCCAGGCTGATAACGAATAACAGCATCAAACCCAGGCCAAAACCCAGGAGAGGATCCTTATGCAGCCAGGCTATCACGACCAGAGCCAGATAACCTACAAAGCCAATAAATGTCAGCAGTAAGATCCATCCCTGGCTTGCCTGGCTCAACTGCACAACCATCACGCTCAGCCGTTCAAGAGGTGTGTGAGCCCATTGATAAGCCTCAGCCAACGGCCATAGGAAGAAGGCCAATACAACGATCAAGACCAGTCCAAGCATTAGGGCCAGGCTGTAACTCAAGCGTTTCTGTCGCCATACGGCAAAGGTGCTCAACCCCAGAACTACTAATGGGATTGCCAGGGTTAATCCATATAATCCCTTACTCAAGTTAACAAAGTAAACCTGTCGTTGGTTATTAGCGCGCTGGATGGCGTCAGTATGAGAATTAGCGCTCAAGCTGAACTTGGCAGACTGGGGCACTGCTGCAGCCAGGGAAGCCTGGGCTGCCTCTTCTACGGCTCCCCGTAAACTGGGATTGCTATCGCCCGGAGGTAGTGGAGAAACCAGGTCTATAATGCTAAATCCATGCAGCTCGTATTTTGGCTGCAAGAGTTCCTGCTCCAGTAAGAAATACAGCTTGGCGAAACCAGGATCTTGCTCAGCCAGAGCAAAGACCGATTCATCAACTATAGCGAGGCCGATAGCAGATGGAATACCCATACCATCTTTATCATTTACTTGAATATCCAACCCGGCTTGATCACCGGGGCGATAAGTACCCTGACCAGGCGTCAATGTGACATTAAGATCCGCAGCCTGATCGACCACAACCAGGCGGGTGTCTCGTGCGATATTCCCATCCGCGAGGATTTTATAGCCGTGCAGTTCCAGTGTGCCAAAAAGATCGGGGGTTAAATCCACAGCGGTTTCGGCGCGACCACTCGAAACCTCAACGCTGCGCGTGCTGACGGTCTGCCCTTCCCGAATGATGTCCAGATATACTGTGCCCATGTCCTGAGAGGTCAGGAAGGTCAGCCTCATCGTATCGCCGACCTTATAAACAGGCTTATCAGGACGGAGCAAAACCGTCTCTGGAGCCCAGGTCCCTTCAAAAGAGAAATCACGCGCTGCTGTATTGCCATGGATGTCCCGTCCTTGTATTGAAAACTGCTGATACGGGCTTTGCGGAGTCAGATGGATTTCAGCCAGGCCATAAGACCCGGTCTGTGCATCCAATGGTTGCTGTCCATCGATAAAATTTAATTGAAGGCTGGTTTCAGCGGGAGTACCATCCGGATATGAGGTCAATACATACAGGATATTATCAACCCCAGGGCGGAACTGACCGCC
>CAZPWU010000285.1:0-4074 GCA_964590325.1 uncultured Anaerolineaceae bacterium
TTTGTTAGAGCGGATTGGCGCCCTGGCTTGAGTTGTGGCTGAGGCCATATTGACCTCCTTGGTTTTAAGGATAGGCTAATCCGCTAATAGTCCCCTTTGTCCGGTGAAGGAGGCGACGGCAGCGACGGACTGCGTCGCCTGCGCCGTTAGAGGGGTGGGGCGGGATAAAAATTACCAATAGGCAGACTGACACTCGTTTAATTATGCTATGTATAGGAAGTCAAGGCTAGTGGCGAATAACATGCGTCTGTTGTGATAACTGTCACTTGCTCGAACCGCTCTCTTGTCGCTCCTGATGGGCCATGCTATACTCTGCCTGGCACTTAACCTGGTAAATGACGAGGCTGACCATGATGATTTCTGCTGATTTACAATCACGCGCCATCAACACCATCCGCTTCCTATCAGCTGATGCAGTGCAGCAGGCTAACTCCGGTCATCCAGGGTTGCCGATGGGCGCGGCAGCGATGGCTTATACTCTCTGGACACGCCATCTGCGGTTCAACCCTCGTAATCCCAAGTGGCCTGACCGGGATCGGTTTATCCTCTCCGGTGGGCACGGCTCGATGTTGCTCTATTCCTTGCTCTACCTGACCGGATACGACCTGCCGATCGATGAGATAAAAAATTTTCGCCAGTGGGGAAGTCACACACCGGGGCATCCCGAATACGGCCTGACCCCGGGCGTGGAGACAACCACCGGTCCCTTGGGGCAGGGATTCGCCAATGGGGTGGGTATGGCGATTGCAGCATCTCATCTGGCGGCTCTTTATAACCGCCCCGGTCATGCTTTGATCGATCATTATATTTATGGCATTGTCACTGATGGTGATTTAATGGAAGGTGTGTCCTCTGAAGCAGCCTCCCTGGCCGGCCATCTGCAGTTGGGCAGGCTGATTTACATGTACGACGATAACCGAATCTCAATCGACGGGAGCACCGACCTGGCTTTCACCGAGGACCGTGCCGCCCGGTTTATGGCGTATGGCTGGCATGTGCAAAGAGTGTCAGATGGCAATGATGTGGAGGCCATCGATGCCGCCATCCAGCAAGCCAAGGCTGACCCGCGACCTTCTTTGATTATCTGCCGAACGCATATCGGATACGGCCTGCCAACCCGCCAGGATATCGCCAAGGCTCATGGCGAGCCTCCTGGCGACGAGGAATTAAATGGCGCCAAAGTAAAGCTCAATTGGCCGTTGGAGCCGCGCTTCCTGGTGCCGGAAGATGTGCTGGGCCTCTTCCGCCAGGCTTTGGTGCACGGCTATCAAACCGAGACTGAATGGTGTGCCCGTTTGGAAGCTTATCGCGCCGCATACCCGGACCTGGCTGAGGAACTGGAACGACGCCTTGCTGGTAAGCTGCCCGTAGGTTGGGAGGATGCCGTGCCAGAATTTTCGACTGATCCCAAGGGTATAGCCACGCGCGCCGCCTCCGGAAAGGTCATCAACGCCCTGGCACCTCATCTCCCTGAGCTGGTCGGTGGCTCGGCTGACCTGACTCCTTCTAATAATACCTGGATCCAGGGTCTCCCGTCGTTCCAAAAAGAGACACCCGATGGGCGTAACTTCCACTTCGGTGTGCGTGAGCATGCCATGGGTTCGATCGTCAACGGGATGGCCCTACACGGTGGCGTTATCCCTTATGGGGCTACTTTTCTTGTTTTCTCCGATTATATGCGCCCGGCGATCCGTCTATCGGCCTTATCGCATTATCCCAGCATCTGGATATTCACCCATGATAGCATCGGTTTAGGGGAAGACGGCCCTACCCACCAGCCAGTTGAGCAGCTGGCAGCCTTAAGGGCAATCCCCAACCTGGTGGTCATCCGCCCTGCAGATGCCAACGAGGTCGCTGAGGCCTGGAAGGTCGCTATCCAACGTCGGAACGGTCCCACAGCACTGATATTAACCCGCCAAAATTTGCCGGTGTTAGACCGTAAAATCTACACCTCGGCCAGTGAGTTGGTGTGTGGTGCGTATGTACTGGCGGATATCGGGGATAGTGACCCTGAGTTCATCTTGATGGCGTCGGGGTCCGAGGTGAGCCTGATCGTCGCGGCAGGGGTCCGCCTGGCTGCGGAAGGGGTCAACGTGCGCCTAGTATCCTTCCCCAGTTGGGAGCTCTTCGCGGCTCAGAACCCCGAGTACCGTGAGGGTGTTTTGCCACCTGAAGTGACTGCACGCTTGGCTGTTGAAGCAGGCGTCGCCCAGGGTTGGGAGCGCTGGGTGGGTGAGTACGGTGCAGTAATTTCGGTCGATCGTTTTGGCGCCTCGGCCCCTTATCAGGTTTTATTTGATCATTATGGATTAACAGTGGAGAATGTGATCGCTCAGGCCCGACAAATCATAACAACTAAGTGAAAGTGAGGTTTACGAAAGAGTCCATGCGAATTGCTGTTGCTTGTGATCACGCAGGTTTTCCCTTAAAAAAGGTTATCCTCGAGACTGTCCGTGCGGCGGGACACGAACCTCTCGACCTGGGCACGAACAGCTCGAAAGAGGTAGATTTCCCAGATTTCACCGAGAAGCTCGGTCGTGCCATCCAACGGGGTGAGGCTGAACGCGGCATCATGATCTGCGGCTCAGGTGTTGGCGCTTGTGTTGCCGCGAATAAGATGAGAGGCATCTATGCCTGTCTATGCCATGATACATATTCTGCCCACCAGGGTGTAGAGCACGACGATATGAATGTGTTGTGCCTGGGTGGACGGATTATCGGAGCAGAGCTTGCCAAGGAGCTGGTTACTGCTTTTCTGGCTGCGCACTTCTTCGGCGAAGAGCGCTTTGTCCGGCGGGTCGGCAAGATCCGTAAATTCGAGCATTGGGAGCCATAATGAATCCTATCGAAAAGCTTCACTCCCTCGGTCAATCCTTATGGTATGACAATATCCAGCGCGGGCTGTTGCAGAACCGTGTATTCCAAGAGATGATCGCTCGCGGTGAAATCCGTGGGATGACCTCAAACCCCAGTATTTTTAATAATGCGATTGCTAAATCGGACGAATATGATTCTGCCATTGTCCCGATGGCCTGGGCGGGCTGCACCGCCAGGCATATCCTCGACCAGCTTGTCCTCGAGGATATCCGCACCGCTGCCGATCTATTCTTGCCCCTCTATAAGGAATCCCAAGGGGGTGATGGCTATGTCAGCGTGGAGGTTAGCCCAACCCTGGCTCACGATACTGCGGCGACCCTGGCTGAGGCTCACCGCTTATGGGAGCTCGTTAACCACCCGAATGTAATGGTCAAGATACCCGCTACCCAGGAGGGTATCCCGGCTATCCGCCAGGCGATTGCAGATGGGATCAATATCAACATCACGCTGATCTTTTCACTGGTGCGCTATCTTGAGGTGATCAACGCTTACCTGGCAGGCCTTGAAGAGCGTGTGGAAAAAGAGCTGCCGGTTGATCATATCGCCTCGGTGGCCTCGTTCTTCGTCTCGCGCATCGATACTAAAGTTGATCTTGGCTTAGATGCGATCATCCATGAAGAAGGGTCGTTTTCTGAGCGCGCGCGGGCTTTGTTGGGTAAGTTGGCGATAGCAAGCGCCAGGCTGGCTTATGTGCAGTTCCGGTCTATCTTTGAGGGCCCGCGTTTTACTCATCTGCAGGCTCATGGCGCCCGCTTGCAGCGACCACTATGGGCTTCTACCAGCACCAAGAACCCGGCTTACCCAGGTACCCTGTATGTAGATAGCTTGATAGGTCCCAATACTGTTAATACCATCCCCCCCCAAACGCTGGATGCATTTCGTGACCACGGCACTGCCGACCTCACCATCGAGCAGGATGTGGCAGGAGCACGCCGGACCTTCGATGAGTTGGCTGCCATCGGAATATCTATCGACCAGGTTACACAGGAGCTGGAAGATGAGGGTGTCAAAGCATTTGCGGATTCATTCAGCGCTCTCCTGACAACCATTGAGAACCGGCGTCTCACTGCAGTGAAGGAGTTGGGCACTTTGGCTGCTCCAATCGCTCAAAGGGTCACCCAATTTCAAAAGGACAAAGTAGCCACGCGCCTGTTTAGAAATGATCCCACATTGTGGACACCCGACCGAAAAGCACAC
>CAZPWU010000286.1:0-4060 GCA_964590325.1 uncultured Anaerolineaceae bacterium
CTTTCCCTACACGACGCCCTTCCGACCTGGCGAACATCGTCCCAGCTGTCATGCTAACGAGTACAGCCAGAGTCGGGATGAGCCCAGATCCACTGAAGCCATAGTTCGGAAGGATGAGTGGCAGCCCACCTTGCTGGGCAATATTATTAAAGATATTGATCTGTCCGACCGCCTGTAGAGCAGCCATTGGTACTGCCAGGATATATGTCCATTTCTCCATCCATTTTTGCCCCTCACGTGGATCCTCTTCCATACGTTTCTGCAACGCCGGGATAATAGGTACTAGCAGCTGTAAGATAATCTGAGCGGTAATGTATGGGTATACACCCATTGCCAGGATTGAAAAGCTTGAAACTGTGCCGCCAGAGAGTAAATCCAAGATATTTAATATCGTACCAGCTGCCCCACCCCGGCTAAGAATATTACGAATGGTTTCAGGATTAGCACCTGCTACGGGGACATGTGCCGCCAGACGGTAAATTGCCAGGATGGCGATTGTGATTAGAAGCTTTCGCCGAATATCTTTAGCTGACCATAGATAACGCCAGGCTGACCGCTTCATGCCAAAGACTCCTTGTCTATAATCTAAGACTTGATAACTTCTACACTACCACCAGCGGCTTCGACTTTCATCTGAGCGTTTTTTGTAATCCGGTGGATATGGAGCTTCAGAGCTGTGTTAATGTTACCCCGACCCAAGATAACAACTGGGTTCCGAGGGTTACGCAACAGACGAGCTTCCGCCAGAGTTTCAGGCGTTACCTCGCTACCGGCTGGAAAGTTTTCTAGCTGGTCCAGGTTCACCTCATTATAGGTAATCCGGTGCAACGAAGAAAAACCTTTCCCTCGGACGAAAGGTAAGCGTCGAAAGAACGGTAGGTTGCCTCCCTGATGATACAACCGAGTTCCACCTCCTGAACGCGCCCCCTGACCTTTCTGTCCGCGGCCTGCGGTCCGGCCTTGGCCTGCGGCAATACCTTGCCCAACGCGTTTACGATCTTTTTTCGAACCTTCTTGTGGCTTAAGATCGTGCAATTTCATAGTTTATTCCTGTTCTTCTACCACCACCAGGTGGTTTACCTTATATAGCATACCACGTAAGGTAGGCGTGTCTACGTGCTCTACCGTTTGATGCAGGCGGTGAAATCCGAGCGCACGAACGGTGGCTTTATGCCGCTTGGAATACCCGATAGGGCTCTTAACCAATGTAATACGGATGATCTTTTCCTTAATACGAGGAGTCTTAGACATTCTTCCTCCGTTCCCAAAATGGCAGAACGTCCTTAACGTTTTTACCTCGGCGGGCAGCCTCTTCTTGGGGAGATTTCAACTGATCTAATGCTTCCATCGTCGCGTAAACCACATTAAGCACGTTACTGCTGCTTAAGGACTTGGTTAGAATGTCCGATACTCCAGCCGCTTCCAGAACGGCACGGATACCACCACCGGCGATAACGCCTGTACCAGGCGAGGCGGGTTTGAGAAGCACAATGGCTCCACCGACTTTACCTATCACCTCGTGCGGGATGGTCTTACCCATGGTAGCCACCTTATGCATGTTGCGATGCGCACGTTCGGTTGCCTTGCGCATAGCATCGGGCACGGCATTGGCTTTACCTATCCCCACACCGACTGAGCCGCGATTATCACCCGCGACAACGGTTACGCGGAAGGAGAAACGGCGACCTCCCTTAACTACCTTGGCAACGCGCGCTATCTCGATGACACGCTCATCGAACTCTTGCTCGAATTCTGTGGGTTGATATTCTGTCATGTTCTTCTCCATCTGCATACCGCTAGAATTCCAGGCCGCCTTCACGAGCGCCATCTGCCAAGGCTTTTACACGCCCAAAATACTTGTAGCCACCCCGATCGAAGACAACCTTCTGGATACCCTTGGTTTTAGCACGTTCTGCAATCGCTTGGCCCACAAGATGGGCTTGTTCTATCTTCTTTAATCCATCCATCTGTAGCTTCAGATCGTGGTCGATCGTTGAAGCTGAAGCAATGGTTTGTCCAGCTTCATCATCAATCACTTGGGCATAGATATGTAATGACCCTCGAAAAATATTTAGGCGAGGCCGTTCAGGTGAACCGAAAATCTGCTTGCGAACGCGATGATGTCGCCGGACACGAGCAGCAGTACGTGTACGATTAGCCATAGTTTACACCTTACCCGTTTTACCAGCCTTACGGCGGATTTTCTCTTCAAGATATTTTATACCCTTTCCTTGATAAGGTTCCGGGGGACGCACCTTACGAATATCTGCTGCCACCTGGCCGACATTTTGCTTATTGCATCCGCTTACCTTAATCTGGCGGGTCTTTGGATCGACATCAAACTTTATACCTTCGGGTGGTTCGACGACCACCGGATGTGAATAACCTACATACAATACCAAGTTTTTCTCATTCAACTCGGCTCGGTAACCGACGCCATTAACTTCCAACACCCTCTCAAAACCGGTGCTTACCCCGATGACCATATTATTAATAAGAGCCCTTGTCATACCGTGCAAGGCACGGTGAGTCCGCTCATCAGAGGGCCGTTGCACCTTTATATTTCCATCTTCCTTGGAGATAATCATATCCGCTGGAAAGGTATGTTCGAGGGTGCCTCTCGGGCCTTTTACCCGAACATGCGAACCTTTGATGTGTATTTCTACACCCGCTGGAACAACCACCGGCATGCGACCTATACGCGACACAGTAACAACCTCCTCGGGATTATCGATACTTCAATAACCAATCCATGATCCCGTTTACCATACTTTGCAGATGATTTCACCACCCACACCCAACTGGCGAGCGCGTTGACCAGTCATCACACCCTTAGGTGTGGAAATTATGGCGATCCCCATACCTGATAAGACCCAAGGGATTTCTTTCTTGCCAGTGTATACGCGGTTTCCTGGACGACTTATGCGTTCCAGGGCTGTAATCACCGGACGACGCTCGCGCCGCTCGCCAACATACTTAAGGCGAATACGGAGGATTTTTTGCTCCGGACTTTTACCATCCACCACTTCATAGCTGCTGATGTAGCCTTCCTCTTTCAATATCTTTGCGATGGATACCTTCATAATAGAACTCGGCAAGGCTACAGTCGAATGCTCTACCAACACTGCATTTCGGATGCGTGTCAGCATATCGGCAATTGGATCAGAAACGGTCATTCTTATTACCTCCGCCCAGTCTACCAGGATGATTTTGCAACGCCAGGGATTTTGCCTTCCAATGCCAACTCACGAAAGCAAATACGGCACAGACCAAAGCGACGGATGTATCCACGCGGTCTTCCACATTTCTTGCAGCGGTTTCGTACGCGATTGGGGTATTTCCGCCGCTCTTCTCGTATCATCATGCACTTTTTCGCCATTACCTTCCATCCTTCCTGAACGGCATCCCGAGCATCTGTAATAATTGCCTGGCTTCATCATCTGTACGTGCCGTGGTCACGATCGCTACTTCCAGACCACGTAATTTATCAATTTTGTCATACTCGATCTCTGGGAAAACCAATTGCTCGCGCAACCCCAGGGTGTAGTTACCTCTGCCGTCAAAGGAGTCTGGTGATACACCACGAAAATCACGCACACGAGGCAGAGCGATATTCAACAAACGATCTAAAAATGACCACATCCGTTCTCCACGCAAGGTAACCTTAACACCGATAGCGCGCCCCTCGCGCAGTTTAAAGTTAGCAATACTTTTCCGAGCTTTTGTAATCACCGGTTTTTGACCCGTAATCTGGGTTAAGTCAGATACGGCTGCATCCAGGGCTTTGGCATTATCCAGAGCCTCGCCAACACCGATGTTTACCACCACCTTCATAATACGCGGTACCTGCATGACGTTATCCAGGTTAAGCGCTTTCATGAGGGTCGGAGCCACATCCTTTATGTAGTGTTCTTTTAAAACTTGACTCATTTCTTCGCTCCAAACAATCTGCGGTTCGTATCTAACCGCTTAGTCCAACAATGCACCACATTGCTTACATGTGCGTTGAGATTTTCCAGCTTCACGCTGAACACCTATCCTAGTAGGCTCATCACACTTT
>CAZPWU010000287.1:0-4058 GCA_964590325.1 uncultured Anaerolineaceae bacterium
GAACGGTAACACTCCAATCTTATACGGTCGCAGTCAAAGATAGAATCGACAACACTACAGAAACGTCATCTTCTGACGCATTCGACAGGCGCGATGGCTGCACGATCACCAACTCGATCCCCTTTATCGATCCCGGAGAAACGGGTTTCGTCTATGCAGACACATTTTCCTATGACCCGAGCGTGCACGATATGAAGGCCACTGTAACGCTGTGTTCCCACAACGGCCTGGGCGGCAAGTGCGCAAGCCAGGATATTTATTTCACACCATGATATAAGGGTGCATCTCTGAAAATTATTCGTACCTTCACATTTTTACGAAAATCACTGCGGAGCAACTCCCAAGCGGGTCGCCAGCGGTCACTCTGGATGAAGTCTGCGTAAAGTCATGATGGCTTGTCCGCCAGCGGAAATCCAGGCCATTCCAGAGCGCTTCATCCGTTGTGTCACCAAGGTCTTACAACTGGCTGCCATGACGCCACTGGCAATGGGCAAGTGTTGGCGGATGCATTCGGCATAGTGCATGCGACGGCGCAGATTGCAGAAGTAGGTCAATTCGCTGTCCAAGCGGGTGCGACCAATGACCGATGAGAAGGTATTAACTGCTTGGAATGCACTGATGCTAATCAGTTTCGCTGAGGCAGCCCGATATCTTCGCAGGTCCGACTACCTGGATATTGCTATACATATGCTCTCGCGCCCTAAGGACATCCAGGATAATGCAACCCCTTCTGGCAACGCCCTGGCAGCTCTGGCTATGCTAGAATTGGCAGCCTATACTAACCGCGGGGACTGGTATGATCAGGCTAGTGCGATGTTAGAGACTCAACAGCAAACTGCCGTTCGTTATCCAACCGCATTTGCCTATTGGCTATCTGCAATGGATTTTGCCGTTGGGCGAGTATATGAGGTGGCGGTTCTGGGGGATAATGGTGACCCACATATCGTAATTGCTGGATAACTTATGAATTCTGCGCGTACTCAGGCGATCCAAATCGCTAAGGAAAAGATCCTCCAACATCCGCTATATCTCGATACGGAGACCACAGGGACCGAGCGTACCAGTGAAATTATAGAAATAGGCATCGTAGACGATGAAGGGGGTGTGCTTTTTAAATCGCTGGTAAAGCCTGCAGGTAAGATCCCATTCGATGTGGTCCGCATCCATGGTATTACCAACGAAATGGTAATAGATTCGCCCAGATGGAGGGAAGTTTGGCCGGATGTGGAACGGCTCCTTGCCGGTAAGCAAGTGGGGATTTACAACGCGGAATTCGACTTGAGATTGATCGAGCAATCTGCTGTAAAATACCGGATACCCAGCAGTCTGCACCCGGATACACGGATCTTTTGTATCATGAAACTCTATGCCCAGTTCTATGGCGAATGGAACAGTACTTATCGATCCTACCGCTACCAATCCCTGGAATCAGCGTGCAAACAATGCAGGATTCCCCTATATAATAATCATCGTTCCATAGAGGACGCTTTATTAGCACGCGCCGTTCTACATTATATTGCGAAGAGTTAGGTATTAATCCAAAATCAAGCTCACCGGACAGTGGTCTGATCCTAAGACCGAATCGTGGATGATGACGTCCCTCACACGTGGCATCAACCCTTCTGAGACCATAAAATAATCCAAGCGCCAACCGACGTTCCGGCTACGAGCATTGGTAATGTATGTCCACCAGGTATACTGCACACGGTCGGGATATAGAGCTCGGTAGGCATCTATAAAACCGTGGGCCAGATAATGGTCTATCCAGACCCGCTCCTCGGGTAAAAAGCCGGACGTTTTTTCATTTCCCTTGGGATTACGTAAATCAATTTCTCGGTGAGCAGTGTTGAAATCACCGCAAATAACAATCTGCTCTCCTGAAACATGCAGCTGGTCACAAATATCTAGTAAGTGAGCGTAAAAATCCAGCTTGAAATCGACCCGATCCTGACCGCGTTGGCCATTTGGAAAGTAAATGTTATAAAGTAAGAAACCAGGATAACGGGAGTATATGACACGTCCCTCATGATCAAATTCAGGAATGCCCAGACCATACTGAACATCTATAGGCGCTTGACGGGCAAAGGTCGCTACTCCGCTGTAACCTGGACGAACAGCCGGATTCCAATAAACCTGATAACCCTCATATTTCTGGTGATGGTCATCTGTCAGTTGTTCAGGACGGGCTTTTATCTCCTGGAGACAGAGCACGTCAGGAGATTCTTTAATAACCCATTCCCATATCCCCTTGCCCATAGCTGCACGTAGCCCGTTGACATTCCAGGTGGTGATTTCCATCATTATGCTCGTATAACAACGGTTGTATTTTACCTGACCCAATGATATTTAGGGGCTCCGCGATTCTACGTAAAAATCCGAGAATCAACACACTCATTCCTTAAGAGTCGATATATATGCTAAAATGCGGGAATAACTTCGATATGAAGTACGCCGATCGTTGTCTAATGATGGAGCTGCATCGATGAAAAGAATCATCCAACCTCTCAAAGGTACACGTGATTTTTATCCGGAGGTGATGGCTATCCGCAACTGGCTGTATGGCACACTGCGCCAGATCTCAGAGGCTTTCGGTTACCAGGAGTACGATGGCCCATTCCTGGAATCCCTCCAGCTTTATGAAGCGAAATCTGGTGAAGAGCTGGTGAAAGAACAATCTTATGTCTTCCCAGATCGGAGCGGTGACTTGATAACCCTTCGCCCAGAGTTGACTCCATCCTTAGCGCGAATGATTGCCCAGCGACAGGGCCAACTGGTATTCCCCCTGCGCTGGTGGTCATTCGGTCCATTCTGGCGCTATGAGCGCCCCCAGAAAGGACGCACACGTGAATTCTACCAATGGAATATTGATCTGATCGGTGTTAATTCTCCCGAAGCCGATGCTGAGCTTGTCGCCATCCTCGCTATATTATTCCGCGAGGTAGGCCTGTCCCCAAAACAGGTCGACATATTGGTCAGCAACCGACGATTATTAAACGATGAGCTAATTAAGCTGGGTATACCTCTGGAGCTCCGTGGGCCAGTCTCCAATTGCATTGATCGACGGAATAAGATGGCTCTGGAAGAATGGGATGCTTACGTTCTTGACACAGGGTTAAATCCTGAGCTCCTCGATCGCCTGAAAGAATGGCTGCAAAACAAAGAGTCGTGGCGAAAATTCCCTGATATGGTCAGGTTCTTCGAGACGATCGATGCGTTGGGTATTCGAGACTATGTCCATTTTGATCCTCAAATCGTGCGTGGCCTGCCCTACTACACCGGCACCGTCTTCGAGGCATTCGAAATTGCTGGTGACATCCGACGGGCAATTTGTGGTGGTGGGCGTTACGACAACCTGATGGCAGATGTGGGTGGTGATCCGCTACCGGCAGTGGGCTTTGCCTTGGGTGATGTGGTAATCACATTGCTCCTTGAAAAATATGCCTGTATCCCACAAGGGATCGGGCGTTCATCAGCGGACGTATTGGTGACCGTGTTTGACGATGATAGGATGCTAACTTCAACTTTACTGGCCTCCGAATTGCGCCAAGCTGGCATAAAGGTAGCTACTTTTCCTGAGCCAGCCAAACTGCCCAAACAGTTTAGATATGCCGACCGTATGGGCATAAAAGTAGCAGTAGTTTTAGGACCGGATGAGGTCGTAAACAATCAAGTGACCATCAAAGACCTACACACGGGTATACAGCAGACCGTCCCTCAAAGTGGAGCTTCCCAAGCCATTAAGCAACTGCTTGAACACGACTTACCTTCATGATAAAATATTTACTTAACACGGTGCCTGTAGCTCAATGGCAGAGCGCTTGACTGTGGATCAAGATGTTGAGGGTTCGAGACCCTTCAGGCACCCT
The DNA here is from genome assembly GCA_964590325.1 of uncultured Anaerolineaceae bacterium. Classification (GTDB taxonomy): domain Bacteria; phylum Chloroflexota; class Anaerolineae; order Anaerolineales; family UBA4823; genus CAZPWU01. The sequence continues at coordinate 3,867 of CAZPWU010000287.1, forward strand.
ATTCAGTTTTTAAGGTACGAGGATTAACGCCCAGCCTTGAAAACTGGATAACTAGCCGTCCGAGTTTGCCCTCGGGCGGCTAACTTTTCGCTTTTCTATAAATGCTTGTATGTCTTCTTTGGGAATTCGGAATACAGAGCGGCTTGTCGGATCTAATCGGTAGGCATGTGGAAATAAACCTTTCAATATCCA
>CAZPWU010000288.1:0-4051 GCA_964590325.1 uncultured Anaerolineaceae bacterium
CCTGCTGGCTGCTTACGGCTACAAGCTGAAGCGCTAAGTTATGTCCGGTTCTCAGGAATTTGAATTACTAATCTTAATAAAAGCTGTAGAAACCTGCGACTCAAATCATCAGCGGCTTCGTCGAGGCCTTAATTCATCCCTCAATACCATGGTCAACACAATACTGACGATACTGACGACCAACGATCCTAGAAAGGCATTCCGGAATGTGGGCTCTGCCAGAGTAAATCCCACCCCAAACTGGGTCCCAATCCACCCTGTCAAAGCAAATAATAGGGTATTCAAGATCAATGTAAACAACCCCAGGGTGAGGATGATTAAAGGGCAGGTGAGCAGGGACAGTAAAGGGCGCAGTAAAGCGTTGACAAGGCCGAATATCAACGCCAGGAGGATGATAGACAGCAAGTTTTTTGATTCGGTATGTATGCCCGGCACAATCATAATAGCAGCATACAGGGCAACGGTGTTGATCAACCAACGAAGTAGAAAACGGTTCATGTTAATTTAGCCTCCATCCAGATTAATGTCTGTTTCTCAAAAAAACCGGCCGACCGGAGAGCCTGGACAGCCAGCTCAGCCGGATAATTCAAGGTAAGCAGCCTGTGAGTTGAGATATGCTTTCGGGCATGCAGCATGAGCGCCCGGATAGCCCCTTCATCGCTCTCCATGTTTGTAGCCAGCCATAAAGTATCCGCATGAGCCGTACCACGCTGCCAGGTCAGTACACCCAACAAATGTTCGCTCCGTTGGATGGCCCAATGCCGAGGAAAATTAAGCGTCATCAACCTGTATACCTTACCCAGCCAGTCAGAGCGGAAGGCTTTCCAATCGAGCGGTAAATGCCAGGATAATTCTAGAGGATACAGGCGTTCAAGCCAGGCGCGCTGTTCAGCCCAGTGAATGGATCGACGCGGGCCTACCACTAAACCATTGCTGACAATCTGCGGCTGGAAATCTGCAGTGCTATTCCAGGTTGTCCTACGGAAACGTTCATTGAATCCCAGGGTCAGATAAATATGGATCGCCGGGTCATTATCCTCCCGCACCTGTAGCCATGCTGCATAAGCCTTATGGTTCTGAGCATAATCCATCGCTTTAGCAGTCAACCGACGCCCAATGCCGTGTCCTCGGTAGTCTGTGTGTACAGCTACGTTGGCAATCAGGTAGCACCGGTGACCCTCAGAATGAAACGGGATCAGACTGACATTACCGACCACCCGCCCCATCTCCTCCCAGACAAATCCGGTAAAAGGCAATGAGGCTTGCTCAGCCATCGAGCTGGCCCATTGGATAAAATTGCTGCTGCGTGCCGCTTCGCGCATTTGGCGCAGGTAGCTCAGACCATCTTCATCCATAGTATCTGCAAAACACAGCTCCACCAGGTCAGCCACACCGCCCAGGTCACGGCTTGGATCGAGAGGCCTTAAGCGCCCTGTCGTAGACGGAATAGAGATTGAGGCAACCGCCATAAATGTGATTTTACCACTTCATATAAAACTCTAACACGATGCATTCACACCGCTAATGCTTGAAATGTTATAATCCTGTATCACAGGTAAAACATGGTAATAGTTCAGGCTAAAGCCTGATGAGAGGAAATTACGCATATGATGCGATTTGATAGATTTACTGAGCGTGCTCAAGAGGCCGCTCAACGTGCCGCAGAGATTATTCAAAGATACGGACACAACCAGATCGATACCGAACACATCCTTCTGGCACTCATCGAGCAACCCCAGGGCGTGATACCCCAGATCCTCGAATACCTGAAAGTTGACGCGGCCGCCCTTACCGAACGTCTTGATTATATTTTACGCACCAGCCCGAAGGCCAACATCTTCGGCGGTGGTGCCGGACAGATCTTCATTACCCCGCGCGTAAAACGCATTATCGACTTGGCGAATGAAGAAGCCAATAAACTTAAAGATGAATACATATCCACAGAACATATCTTCCTGGCGGTTTTAAACGAACGCAGTACACCTGCTTCCCGTCTCCTGGAGGGTGCTGGCGTGACCCGCGAACGGGTCTACGAGGCCATCCAGCAGATACGCGGCGGCCAGCGCGTTACCGACCCGCAGGCTGAAACGCGCTACCGCACCCTTGAGAAATATTCGCGTGACCTGTCCCAGGCTGCCCGTGAGGGTAAACTGGACCCGGTCATTGGGCGCGATTCAGAGATCCTGCGTGTAATCCAGATCCTCTCTCGCCGCACCAAGAACAACCCTGTCCTGATCGGAGAGGCCGGGGTTGGCAAGACAGCCATTGTGGAAGGTTTATCTCAAAAGATCACTTCCAATGATGTCCCTGAAATCCTTACCGGCAAGCGGGTGGTCGCTCTTGACCTGGGTGCAATGATCGCCGGCTCACGCTTTCGCGGTGAATTTGAGGAACGGCTGAAAGCCGCTATCGAGGAGGTGCAGCGCTCGGAGGGTGAGATCATCCTGTTTATCGATGAGCTGCACACCGTGGTTGGCGCCGGTGCAGCCCAGGGTGCCATGGACGCATCAAATATGCTCAAACCGGCCCTGTCGCGCGGTGAGCTACAGTGCATCGGGGCAACCACACTGGACGAGTACCACAAGTATATTGAGAAAGACGCCGCCCTGGAACGCCGTTTCGCACCCGTGTATGTGGAAGAGCCCAATGTCGATGACACCATCCAGATGCTGCGCGGCTTGCGCGATCGCTACGAAGCCCACCACAAGGTGCGTTTCTCAGATGATGCCCTGGTATCCGCCGCACGCTTATCAGCCCGTTATGTCACCGACCGTCACCTGCCGGATAAAGCTATCGATCTGATGGACGAAGCAGCCGCCAAGCTGCGTGTGGCGCTCTATTCCCTACCCCCTGATCTCAAGAAAATGAAGAGTGAGATCGACCGTCTGGCTGTAGAAGAGGAGCAGGCCGGCCTGGTGCGCGAGTATGAGCGCGCCGCACAGAAGAAAGCCGAGCGCTTGCGCCTTGAAGGTGAATTTACCAAGCTCCGCGATCAGCGGGAAGCTGACCATAAGCTGGATGAGATCGTCGATGTCGACGATATCGCCCAGGTTGTCGCCCAATGGACGGGTATCCCCGTCAGCCAGATGATGGAGACCGAATCCGTGAAGCTGCTGCAAATGGAATCTCGCCTTCATGAGCACATTATCGGGCAAGAGGAAGCCATCCATGCCATTTCTGATGCTATCCGCCGTGCCCGATCCGGGTTAAAAGACCCACGCCGCCCAATTGGGTCGTTCATCTTTATTGGCCCGTCTGGTGTAGGCAAAACCGAGCTGGCGAAGGCGCTGGCTGAATTCATGTTCGACGATGAGGACACGCTGGTACGCATCGACATGAGCGAATACCGTGAGCAACATACCGTCTCGCGACTGTTCGGTGCCCCGCCTGGATATGTAGGCTACGAGGAGGGCGGTCAGCTCACCGAGGCAGTCCGCCGCCGACCTTACCGGGTGATCCTCTTTGATGAAATTGAGAAAGCCCATCCGGAAGTATGGAACGCACTTCTGCAGATCCTGGACGACGGCCGTCTGACTGACGGCCAGGGACGGGTGGTCGATTTCCGCAATACTGTCCTTATCATGACCAGCAACCTGGGTACCGAGTATGTGCGCTCGTCTGGTTCGCTGGGCTTCTTGCAGCCGAATGCCAGCAATGAGGAGCGCCAGTCTCATGAGAAGATCGAGAAAGCGCTCAAAGGCACTTTCCGCCCTGAGTTCCTCAACCGAATTGACGAGGTCATCACCTTCTCACCCCTCTCCCGTGAGCAGATGGCACTGATTGTTGACCTGCAAATGAAAGAGGTTCAGGAGCGTTTAAGTGATCACGACCTGATCGTGGAGCTTACACCGGCAGCCCGCGATTGGCTGGCAAATGTGGGTTATGACCCCAACTTTGGTGCCCGTCCCCTGAAACGGGCACTCCAGAAGCACGTCGAAAGCCCACTCTCGGTCAGTTTGTTGAGCGGAGAGTTCTCTGACGGCGATAAGATCGTTGTAGACGTCGACGAGGCTGGTGAAATGTTAGTGTTCCGTGCAACCGGGGAGAGCAT
>CAZPWU010000289.1:0-4049 GCA_964590325.1 uncultured Anaerolineaceae bacterium
AACACTTTGGAACAAAAGCCGAGGTTGGAGCGTTGACGCCTCGCTTAAGCATCGATAACACCCAGGTTGAGAATTATTTCTCACCCGTTGATGAGGTGATGTCGAAACTGATCGCTCTGGTTAATTCCGCACAGAAATCTATTCGCTTCATAGCCTTTACCTATACAGACACCGATCTGGCAGGAGCGATGATCGCTCAATACAAAGCCGGTTTAAGGGTAGAAGGTGTCATTGAATCGCGTGGTGCTACACGCGGGGCACTGGTGCCATTATTCTGCGTTGGTTTCCCTGTCAAGATGGATGGGAATAAATATACTATGCACCATAAAGTGATTATCATCGATGACAGCATTGTAGTAACTGGATCGTTTAACTTCACACAATCTGCGGATACTGCCAACGATGATAATGTCCTGATCATCCATAACCCGGCGATAGCGGGACTATACATCCAGGAATTTGATCGAGTTAATAGTATTGCCAGGACACCAACTTCATCCGATTTTTCATGCAACAATAAATAAAGCCACTTAAACCCGCATGTTTAACCTTATGAGCTTGCCGGTGTCAGAAAAGAAGTCTGTAATCCGTCAAAGGCCTGGTACTCTTTTTCAAGTTCATGGCGGAACTGCTGTGTATATAGGCTGTAATAGCGACCATGGTTGCGTAATAGCTCAGCATGAGTTCCCATTTCAGTAATTGCACCGTTTTCGATTAACAGAATACGATCAGCCCGTTTGATCGTCGATAAGCGATGGGCGATAATGAAACTAGTACAACCCTTCATCAAGTTTTCCATGCCTCTCTGAATTAAGGCCTCCGTCAAGGTATCGACAGAACTGGTCGCTTCATCCATGATAAAAATCTCGGGTTTGGCTAAGACAGCCCGCGCCAGGCTTATCAACTGCTTCTGACCTACGGAAAGCAGGTTGCCGCCCTCACCCACTTCTTCATCGTATTTTTTCGTAAAATGCACGATAAAATCGTGAGCGCCAGCCAATTTAACAGCCTCTTCGATTTCTTCATCGGTCGCATCCAGTCTTCCATAGCGAATATTTTCGCGAATCGTTCCCGAAAAGAGATGGGGGGTCTGCAGGACAATCCCAACCCGTGATTGAATCGCATGGAGGGTTAATTTTGTAAAATCTTGTCCGTTAATACGAATCACACCGTGTTTTGGCTCGAAGAAGCGGCACAACAGGTTGACGATGGTTGTCTTACCACCGCCGGTCGGCCCTACAAGGGCTATCGTTTCCCCTTGTTTCACTTTTAGTGAGAAGTCGGTCAAGACAGGCTTCATATCCTCATAATAGAAATCGACATGGTCAAATTCAATGTCACCCTGGATTGTACCTGGGTCGTAAGCAGCGGGAAGGTCCTTTACTTCGGGCTCGGAATCCACCAGAGAGAAGATGCGCTCAGCCGAGGCGATAGCATGCTGGATTTCAGCATAAACGCGTGCCAGGTCCTGGATGGGCCACATCATGAAGGTTACGTAAGCAATAAATGCCTCAATGCCACCGATGGTCATCACTCCGATCCGGACCTGTAATCCACCATATAAGATAATACTGCCCAGAGTCACGGCAGAGATCATTTGCACTGTAGGCAAGAAGAGCGCCGACAACCAGGCAGCCCGATAACTCGCGCGGTACATTTCACCTGAAAGAACGCTGAATTCACGCATATTCTCGTCTTCTCGACCCAGGGCCTTTACCACGCGCACACCGGTGATATTCTCATTGTAAGCACCTACGATTTTGGAGTTAAATTTTCGGGCTGTACGAAATTCAACCAGGATTTTTTTACGAAACTGGATCGCTACAAAAACCAACACCGGGATCATTACGAATACTACCAGAGCCAACCTCCAGTTGATGGTCAACATAAAGATAGCCGCAGTAATGATGTTCATTACAGCCCATGTGGTATCGAGTAGCCCCCAGGTAACCAGATCGGAAACGCGGTCAGAGTCAGATGTAACGCGTGCCATCAGCCAGCCAACCGGTGTTTGGTTGTAATAAGCTAGCGATAGGTCCTGGAGGTGGTTGAACATAACCTTACGCAGATCGTAGCGTACCCTTTCACCCAAGAGAATTGATAAGTAGATGAATGAAAAAACAGTGACCGCCTGAAAAAGGATGATAGATCCATATACAGAGGCAATTTTAATAAGGGTTGCGCGGTTGCCGGGGATAATGGCATCATCGATGATCAGTTTGCTAAGGTAGGTAAAGAAAGAATCCATTACGGAAGTCAATGTGATCATCACTAAAAAAGCGACCACACGTTTCCAGTAAGGCCTCACCAGACCCAGGATACGGATCATAGTCTTGCCATTGAATTGTGTGCTGAATTCTTCTTCTTCAAAGTCAAAGTTTGGCACGGATTTATTTCCTTTTTACACCGTCACACCTTCAATCTCTTTTTCCAATTCCGCTTCGATACGAGTCTGGATATCGTAGATTTTGCGATAAATACCTTCTTGCTGCATGAGTTGTTCATGTGTCCCATGCTGGACAATCTGTCCTTTATCGAGCACAAGGATGATCTTAGCATTCATCACACTCTGGATACGATGGGCGATGATAAAAGTGGTACGGTTTTTCATCAGGGTTTGCAGGGCCTCTCGGATTGCTGCTTCGGTTTCGGTATCTACCGATGAGGTGGAGTCATCTAGGATCAGGATACAAGGGTTTTTGAGCAATGTTCTGGCTATAGCAACACGCTGTTTTTGCCCACCGGATAAGGTCACACCTTTTTCTCCAACCAGGGTATCATAACCGTTCGGGAAGCTGAGGATCAAATCATGGATCGCTGCAGCCTTAGCAGCCGTTTCGATCTCAGACATCGGGACTTCTCGCCCCACGCCATAGGTAATATTCTCACGGATGGTCCGCGAGAACAGGAAAGGCTCCTGTTCGACAATTCCGATATTGCTACGTAAGAACTGGCGTGGATAGGTATTCAGCTCTATACCATCCAACATCAAACTGCCACCCGTATAATCGTAAAACCGGGCTAACAGATTAACCAAGGATGTTTTACCCGACCCGGTTGAACCTAATAAGGCAACAGACTGTCCAGGTTTACACTTGAAACTGATGTCCTTTAGTATTGGCTCACCAGATTCGTATTCAAAGCTGACATTTCTAAATTCGACCTCACCACGTACCTCGTGTATGGGTTGATAATCCCCTTCAGTCAATGGCTCTCGATCTTGTTTAACCACTTCCATCACACGTCCGTAAGAGACCAGGCCAGTGGAAGTCTGCACGATCAACCGACCCAGGTTACGCATTGGCCAGATTAACGCACCCACGAGCCCGATATAAGCCAGGTAGGTCCCTACCGTAATGGTGCCGTTGATTGCCATTAAGGCTGCAACGATAAAACCACCTAACATCTGAAACCCACATAATACATCTGATAGAGGCCAGAACGTAGAGTGCATCCTGAGTAGTTTGAGGCCGCGTAAGAACTTCTCCCAGTTATCCCGATTGAACTTCTCCCGTTCATAATCCTGACGAGCAAACGCTTTAACCACCCGCACCCCAGTCAGGTTCTCCTGCAAAGTCGTCTGGAGGATCGCCTCCTGTTCCTGGTATGCTTCGTAAAGTTTGGTAACCTTCTTGAAGAAATACATCGAGACGAGTACTAATATAGGAACAACGATGACAGATATCAAGGCTAACTGCAAGTTTAGTCTGGCTAAAGTAGTAAAGTTAATTACAAATAATAGGAATATCCGACCCACACCAATCGCCTGCTCAGAAAAGAAGCGTCGAATTGCATCAACATCAGAGGTTGAGCGTTCGATCAGTTCACCCGTCTTAATCTGGTCGTGATAAGTAAATGAGAGGCGTTGGATATGGTCAAACATATAGTTGCGTAGGCGTAAAGCTATACCTTCTGCCGTACGTGCAGATAACCTCCCACTCAGGAAGTTAAAACTGCCCTCAAATACAGCCAGCACGATAAATCCGCAAGCAACAAGGATCAGGGCCTCCGTAGATTGAAGGGTGTTGCCTAGAAATGGAACCTTACCT
>CAZPWU010000290.1:0-4041 GCA_964590325.1 uncultured Anaerolineaceae bacterium
AACATAAGCTAGAATTATCCCTCCTAAAACCAGCCCAATACGCAATATATTTTGCCATATCGCTGGAAAGATCGATATTAAATGGATAACTTGTGCCAGGAAAAAGCCTGCCAGGATAGAGATGGGTAAAAAAAGGGTGATTTCAACAGAAGTGTTATTAATGAAACTGCCTCCTGGCAGGCTGAGCGCACCCAGGTTAGCCAGAAAAAATAACAGGAACGTCCATAAAACCAGAGTGATCACAAACCTTTGGCGTTTTATTGTTCCCCAGACCAGCCCAAATCCTGCCAGAACCATGGCAGGTTGACCTGATGCCGTGGTCAGATAACGCCAGGAGAAATCGGAAAAAGCTATGGTCGTCTTACCGGCACTCGAGGTAGCAACGGGAATAAAGACGCGGGTAAAAGTGGGCCAGATCCAGGGGAGGGTTAGTATGCAGGCTGTAAGACCGTAGATTCCTACATACCCCACCCCCTTTTTAACCAACTGCCATAATTCGAGGCGCTTAAAATGGACCTGGCTGATCATATATGCCAGGATGAGGCATATTAAAAAAGCAGCCACCCGGTAATGGACCATAAACAATCCAGCAGATGCAACCGCGGAAATCAGCAAAGCGGTCACCAGCTCACGGCGGTTATGATCCTTTTCCAGGAGCCATTTAGTCATTAAGAACGCAACTGGTAAAATCAACAAGCCGGTAAGCTGTGTATAACGACCCCAGCTGGTATAGTATGCTGGCATTGGTGTGAACAGCCCGGTGACCAATGCAGCGATGATACCTGCAACCCGGTTGTTGACCAACGCTGTGGTCAGGGTAAAGGCTGTGATGACAGCAAACGCATTGAGCACCTGGCCGAGCAGCAGCATCGCCTGTGGGATATCAAGACCGGACAGCCAGTAGAAGACTGCCAGGACACTGTGAAACCCAGGATGGTAGTAGTTGGCATCGATATTTATGAATGGGGCGTATGTTTGAGGGATGCCTCCGCTTTCAACGATTAAACGGGTGATCACGGCGTGATGGACAGAATCGACCCATGCGGGTGCTGACATATCGCGCACCATCACCAGCCGGATAGCAAGCGATAATACAAAAACTGCCAGCAGGATGAGAGTTAGGGTCGCTTTTCGGACAAGCTGCATTATCAGAGCAGTCCACGGCGTCTTTCCTGGATTAATACCCAGATCATTTTGAATACCATTCGAGGGTTGCTTTTTTTTACAGATAATAATGTAATAACGACTCAGAAATCGTACTAAAACAATAGCGGTTAAGACTCCGCTTCCAAAAAGCACCGCTGTCCGGTTCCAGGCAAGACCCAAGTATGATGTCCACAACATCACCAGTGGTATGATTGCCAGGCTTAGTCCAAGGGAAATCCCTATCTGCTCACCCCTGTTATAATGATGCTGAAGACCTGAAAGGTCGAGAACCAGCCAACCCGGAATAAGCAGTACCATTCCTAGAGGCAGGATCAGCCAGGTATTTGACAACCCTCTTTTTATATCATCGATGACAGCATACGGGTCGTAATCGTAGGTCAAACGGAAGGCCATATCGGCCTGGATAGGTTCCGAGCCCAAAAAAGCCTCGCCATCAGGATAAGCATCCTCAGCTCGGCCATTAACACGCAACGAACCTCTCTCTGAACGAAGCACCAGATAATAGGATTGTTCCGGTGGGTCAGGCTGCGGTGAGATCGCGATCTGGAGTGTGTTGTTGATGATCTGGTTGAAAGAGATCTGGGTTGAATAGATTGGCCAGGTATCCGTTGGGGTGTGATAGAGTTGAATATCTAAGACACCGTTGGAGGTTTTTTGGTTTCCTGAAGAAGGCTCGACCGACAGCCACAGTGTGATGCTGTTGAGATGAGGCCGCCTGGAAATGAAAGTCTGTCCAACAGTCTGGTCGTCTCGAACGATCCCAATGATGTCACCAGTGTACTCCTGGGCAGCTTCTGGGTCAGAAAGGGTCACGCAGCCGCATATCAATACGGTGATCCCCATAAATAACGGGATTAAAGCCGACCGTTGAAATAAACCTGGCATCATTACCCTAATTTCTTGCGAAGGTAGGCTTCGATGAAGCCATCGATATCCCCATTCAAAACAGCCTGGGTGTTGCCGACCTCGTAATCAGTGCGATGGTCCTTGACCATCTGGTAGGGATGCAGGACGTAAGAGCGGATCTGGCTGCCCCACTCAGCCTTAGTATATTCACCCCGCAGTTCAGCAATTTCCTCCGCCTGGGCTTGTTGTTTCCGCTCCAGCAACCTGGCACGCAACACCCGCATGGCATTCTCACGGTTTTGGAGCTGTGAGCGTTCGTTTTGGCACGTCACAACGATGCCGGTTGGGATGTGCGTGATACGGATGGCGGTAGCATTTTTCTGCACGTTCTGTCCACCTGCCCCGGAGGACCGAAATACATCGATACGCAGATCATCCGGATTGATATCGACCTCTGTATCGTCCTCCACCTGGGGGAGGACTTCTACCAGGGCGAAAGAGGTATGTCTGCGGTGAGCAGCATCAAAAGGTGATAGTCGTACCAGACGGTGCACACCTTTCTCAGGACGCAGGTAACCGTACGCATAGCGACCATTGACAGCAATGGTTGCACTTTTGATACCGGCCTCTTCCCCTTCGCTGAAGTCGAGGATCTCGGTCTGGTAGTCATGCTTCTCTGCCCAGCGTAGATACATACGCTCGAGCATTTGAGTCCAATCCTGGGCGTCGATACCGCCAGCCCCGGAGTGGATCGCCAGAAGTGCATTGCCCTGGTCGTATCCACCCGAGAGCATGGCACTTAATTCCCGTTTTGCTACCTCGGCTTCCAGGTCAGCCACTTCCTTCTCAAGCTCTGAGCGGAGATCGTCGTCATTTAGCTTCAGGAGTTCTAAGGTATCAGCAAAGCGTTGATTCAGCTTCTGCCAGTCTTCAATTTCCTCCCCCAGCGCAGCTAATTTTTTCATCACGCGCTGGGCGTTATCGGGGTTATTCCATAAGTCAGGGTCTTGTGACTGTTCTTGTAATTTACCTAACTGGGTTTCTTTGGCAGGTAAGTCAAAGACGCACCAATATAGGGTGGATTTTTTCCTGGCTTGAAGTTAATCGATCGATCAGGTCTTGCATGAGTACATTCTCCAGTAGCAGTTTTATCCTGCCAATATCCCGTCGACAAAGGCATCCGGGTCAAATGGCTGCAGGTCATCCGCCTTCTCACCCAGACCTGCGAATAATATCGGCAGCCCTAGCTCTTGTTGGATGGCGAAGGCCATTCCACCACGCGCTGAGGAATCGAGCTTTGCGAGTATGATACCGGTCACCTTGACAGCGTCTTTAAAAGCTCGTGCCTGCTGGAGGGCATTCTGCCCAGTTGTAGCGTCCATCACAAGCCAGACAGCATGGGGAGCGCCAGGCAGTGCTTTACTGACCACTCGGTGAACCTTTTTTAACTCTTCCATCAGGTTGAAACGGGTGTGCAGTCGGCCGGCTGTGTCAACCAGGACCAGGTCGACATTGCGAGAAATGGCTGAAATAACTGTATCATAGGCGACTGCTCCTGCATCACCGCTAAACTGTCCGGAGATAATCGGCAGGTTAAGACGTTGGGCCCATATTTCTAATTGATCGACGGCGGCAGCGCGGAAGGTGTCCGCAGCTCCTAGGAGCACACGCTTGCCCTGGTTAGAAAAACGTTGACCCAGTTTGGCAATGGTGGTAGTCTTTCCGGAGCCATTGACGCCAACGATCAGGATCACGGTGGGACCTTGTTCCAATTCGAAGGGTGGCGGTGGGTCTAATCGGGAACGCAACTCGGCGCGTAAGGCTGCACGCAGTTCACTAGCTTGCCTCAATCCATCGCGCCGCACCCTCTCGTGCAAGGTTTCTAACACCGACTGGGTCGTCTTAACACCCAGGTCGGCCTGAATTAGTAGGGCTTCCAAGTCATCCCAGGTCTCCTTGGTGATCTCTGTGGCACCTAATAGGCTGGCAATTTGTCCAAAAGCAGCCTTACTGGACCGTGCCAGGCCA
>CAZPWU010000291.1:0-4040 GCA_964590325.1 uncultured Anaerolineaceae bacterium
TGTATACCCATGGGAGATCGAACGCGGTCCTGACCGGGTGCTGCTGGGGTAGTAGGATATTAGTTCGAAACCACTGGCCGTGGTTTCGAGGAGCGACGTATTGCGTCACCCTCAACCAGCGGCGCTCGGGAACTTTCACTACAACTACAGCGTCTGGTAGAATGTTAGAACAAATAACTATCGAGGAGAACATCTATGCGTACGAAATTCTATCTACTATCCGCCGTATTGATCCTGGCACTGGTCTTAAGCGGCTGTCAGGCAACCCCTAAAGCTGCCGCGGATCAAGATCAAACCACGAACACCCCTCCGCGCACGCTGAACGTCACCGGCACCAGCCAGGTGACACTGTCGCCGGATATCGCTTACATCTCCATCGGTGTGCACACCGAAAACGCGGACGCCACCCAGGCCGTATCCAGCAACACCGCCCAGGCCCAGAAGATCGTCGATTCTTTGAAAGCCCTGGGTATCGACGCCAAGGATATCCAAACGACCAATTTCAGCATCTACCCCCAGAAGCAGTACACACCTGAGGGGAAAGAAACCGGAGCGACAATTTATATGGTTGATAATACCGTTTATGTGACGCTGCGTGACCTGCCCAAGATTGGCCAGATCATTAGCGCGGCGGTCAGTGCGGGTGCCAACAACATCAACGGCATCCAGTTCGATGTGGCCGATAAGACCGACGCCCTGCAACAGGGCCGCAAAGCCGCCGTGGAGGATGCCAAGAAGCAGGCTGATGACCTGGCGAGCGCCGCTGGTGTGACCCTGGGGCCGATCCAGACCATCAATTTTTACAACCCCAACCCGATGCCGGTGCCGGTGTACGAAAAGGCTATCAGCGGTGTCGGAGGTGGCGGTGCATCTGTGCCAGTCTCACCGGGCCAGATGACGATAACGGTGCAAGTCAACGTGATCTACGAGATCAAGTAAAACGTAAGGCCTTGCTGTACAAAAAAGCGGAGTCGAGGTATCTCGGCTCCGCTTCGTGGTTTTATAGTGGATAAGTGTCATCAAGTGCCGGTCACCTTTGTGGTATAAATATTCTCGTGAATGAGCGCTTCTTTTTTCATCCTCCCAGGCAGCCGGGGTTAGTGATCCAAATCGCGGGCATCCTGCTTTTTCTCGCTGCCGGTGCGTGGGCACTCTATCAGGCCTCCCAGGCAACGATCAGCGCTGCCTTCCTGCTCTACCTGCTACCGGCCCTGGTCTCCGTTGGCGTGGTCCCTTACCTGGCTTACCGCGCCTATGCCCTGTGGGGGGCTACCTACACGCTGGAGCGGGATGGGATCAGCCTGCATTGGGGGTTACGCACTGTCGATATCCCCATGGACAGGGTGCTATGGCTGCACCTGGACAGTGACCTCGAGCGTCCCCTGCCGCTGCCTATCCCACGCTGGCCGGGTATGGTGGTAGGGACACGCCACCTGCCCGATGGCACCGTCGTCGAATGCCTGGCTTCGCGCTCGCGCCGCCTGATCCTGATCGGCACACCCGGGAAGATCTACGCCATCTCGCCAGACGATATGAATGGGTTCTTGAGGGTCTATCAGCGATTTACCGAGCTGGGGTCGCTCACCCCGCTGCCGTCGCGCTCCGTATACCCGACTTTCTTGATCTCACGCTTCTGGTCAGACCGCCTGGGGCGCATCCTGCTCCTGGGTGGGCTGCTGCTCAACCTGGGCTTGCTGGCCTGGGTGAGCCTGGCTATCCCGACGCATTCCCAGGTCCCGTTGAAACTTTCTCCCCAGGGGACGGCCCTGGAGCTCGTGCCAGCGGTGCGCCTGCTGCTGCTGCCTGTGATCAATGGGTTCTTCTTCCTGGCCGACCTGCTGCTAGGGCTGTTCTTCTACCGCCGCTCCGAGAGCCATGCCCTGGCTTACCTGCTGTGGGGCAGCGGGGTGCTGACCTCGCTGCTGTTCCTGAGCGCGGTCTACTTTATCTTAAAAGCTGCATAATATCTACGACGCTACTGAAAACATTCCACTGCTGAGTACGCAGAGAACGCTGAGTTTTATTTCGGAGCGTTATCCACAGTCCAGGCCAAGTTATCCACAGAAAACCAGCCACTTATCCACAACTCTTTCCCCTCATCCTCTACCTCCTATCCCCTTAACCCAAATCCCTTATCCCCTTTTATTCCACACCTTTTCCACTCCATGACACTACAGATCCTGCTCGGCTTCATCCTCAGCACCGTCATCGCCATCCTGGCCTGGCGCCTCCACGCCCTCTCCAACAGCGGTGCGTGGGCGGCGTTCCTCACCGGCGGCTTGATCTTCGGTCTGGGTGGGATTCCCTGGGCCATCCTCCTGCTCACCTTCTTTATCACCTCCAGCGCACTGTCACGCGCCTTCGCACGCCGCAAAGCCGCACTGAGTGAAAAGTTCTCCAAAGGCAGCACCCGTGATTGGGCGCAGGTGTTCGCCAATGGTGGCCTGGGGTCACTGTTGGCGCTCACTTACGGCCTCCTGCCGGGGCAGCCCTGGGCCTGGGTTGCTTTCGCCGGTGCAATGGCAGCCGTCACTGCCGACACCTGGGCGACCGAGCTGGGTGTGCTCAGCACGGTGCCACCTCGCCTGATCAGCAATGGCAAGCCCGTCGAGCGGGGTACCTCGGGAGGTATCACACGCATGGGGACGCTCTCCGCATCCGGTGGCGCAGCACTGATCGGGGCGGTTTTTACAGCCTTCAGCTATCAGCAGTCGGCAATCAGCCAGATATCGTCCTGGAAGGGATTCTTACTCCTTTGGGTGATCATCATTATCGGAGGCCTCGCCGGGGCACTCTTCGATTCCCTGCTGGGGGCGACCGTGCAGGCTATCTACCACTGCCCGTCCTGCCAGAAAGAGACCGAGCGCCATCCCCTCCACATCTGCGGGACGGTCACCGTCCGGGTACGCGGCTGGCGCTGGCTTAACAACGATTGGGTTAATTTCGCCTGCTCGCTGGTGGGAGCGGCAATAGCAGTAGGAATTTGGAAGGTATTATTCTAATTATCCCCCAATTTCGCTCATCACCCGGTTGAGCGGGATGATACCCTCGGCCAGGCCGTGCCCCCAGGGCTTATACCAGATACCCTCCAGGATGATATTACGGAGCTCCTCCAGCATGGCCCCCTGGCGTAGAGGGGTGAGCAGGTCGACCTCGCCTTCGCGCAACAGGCACAGGCGCAGGCGACCATCACAAGTCAGGCGCGCCCGTGTGCACAGGGCGCAGAAAGGCTCGGTCACCGAGGAGATGAAACCGACATTCCCCAAGGCTCCGGGGATACGAAAAAGCCGTGCCTCGCCATCCAACTCGCCGTCGTTTATGGACTCAAGCGGACCCACGCCGGCCTCAACACGCGCCTTGATCTCCTGGGCGGTGACCAGTTGGCCGGTCTGCAGGTCAGTTGCCCCTGCGAAAGGCATCATCTCAATAAAGCGCACCTGCCAGGGGTGTTCCAGGGTCAGGCGAGCCAGGTCCGCCACATCCGACTCGTTGTAACCGCGCACCACTACCGCGTTGATCTTGATCGGGTTCAGGTCAGCCTGCTCGGCTGCCTGGATGCCAGCCCAGACATCCTCCAGCTTGCCCCAGCGGGTGAGGCGCTTAAATTTATCCGGGTTGAGCGTATCCAGGCTGACGTTGACGCGCTGCAAGCCGGCCTCCGCTAATGGTTTCGCCAGGCGCGACAGCAGTACCCCGTTGGTGGTCATGGATAACGAACGCACCCCCGGAGTATGGGCAATCTCCCGTACCAGGTCGACCACGTGGGCGCGCACAGTGGGCTCACCGCCGGTCAGGCGGTACTTGTCGAACCCCAGGTTGGCGAACAACCGCACAAGCAGCAAGACTTCGTTGTCCTGCATCATCTCCGCATTGGGGCGGAAGGTCATATCCTCCGGCATACAGTACACACAACGCAGGTTGCAGTGGTCGGTCAGGCTGATGCGCAGGTAATGAATTCGGCGTCCGAAACGGTCTAAAGCCATATCTTTGTCTGTTACTTTCCGATCATTATTATGACCAAAATCATCTAAATTATACCT
>CAZPWU010000292.1:0-4035 GCA_964590325.1 uncultured Anaerolineaceae bacterium
AAGGAAGGGAGAATCATCGGCACATTCGGCGTTTCCAGGGACATCACCGAGCGTAAACGGGCAGAGCAGGGGCTTAAATTGCAATCACAGGTTTTGGAAAACATGGTAGAAGGTGTCAACGTATCAAACGAGAATGGTATCATTATTTTCAACAATCCGGCCTTCGAGATCATGTTCGGACATGCACCTGGCGAATTGATCGGCCAACACGTGTCATTGTTACTTAACGGTTCGCCTGAAGAGAATTTGCGTAGGGTTAGTGAAATTATCGCGCAGTTAAGGACAAAAGGGACATGGCTGGGGGAGATCAGTAATCGTAAGAAAGACGGAATCCCATTTACCACCTATGCTCGTATCAGCGCTCTGGAATTGTCAGGGAATAAGTATTGGATTTCTGTCCAGGAGGATATCACTGAACGCAAGCGGGTTGAAGAAGCCGAACGCGAACAGCACGCCTTGGCTGAAGCCCTATGCGATACTGCCGTCGCGCTCAACAGCACACTTCACCTCGACGATGTGCTTGACCGCATTCTCACCAATGTCGGACGTGTCGTTCCCTTCGATGCTGTCAACATCATGCTGGTCGAATCCGGCATTGCCCGGATCATCCGCCATCAGGGCTATAAAGAACACGGGCTTGAGGGATTCGTAGATCAGGTGCGCTTCGATCTAGGCGATCTGGCAGGCCTACACTACATGACCGAGACAAAACGACCAATTGTCATCCCTGATACGCAAACTTTTACCCAGTGGGTTGACATTCCAGAACTGCGTTGGATACGCTCGTATGTCAGCTCACCTATTTGTATTAAGGGGGAGACAGTGGGTTTTCTCAACCTGGATTCTACCACGCCAGGATTTTTCACACCAGTCCATGCAAAACGGTTGGAGTCTTTTGCTGCCCAGGCTGCCATAGCTATCGAGAATGCACAGCTATATGAGGAGATCGAGGCTCGTCACCGATACCTGGGGACTTTGCTGCGGATTAATGCCACCCTCCGTAGCACACTCCCGCCAAACATAGTATTGGAGACTATCAGCCGCAGTGCAGGAGAAGCTCTGGGCTATGTGGGCTCCCTTATCATAGTCCCTGATGGGAATAATGAACGACTGATCCTGGGTTCTATATGGGGCAGTCATTTCTTGGAGGCAGTGTTCCGATTCACTGGTCTGAAAGTAGAGTCTTTCAGCCTTCCTGTAGCAGCCGAGGGGAATCCCATAATCCGCGCGTTCCAGAGTGGTGAGATCCAGTTACAGAGTGAGGAACCTGAACGAATCATTTTAGGTATTGAGCCGTCTATTAACCCGAAACTGGCAATACTTATAGGACAGGCCATGGGGGCAAAACTGGTAGCCTGTGTCCCTTTGCTCGTTGATGGGGAGGCTGTGGGAGTGTTAATCGTCTTTTCCCCTCGGGAGCGTCTCTCAGACGAGGAACGTGCCATGTTGCTTGGAATGGCTGATCAAGCGGGCTTGGCCATTACCAACGCCCGGACGTTTGAGGAGGTACGCGCCGGTCGTGAGCGATTGCAGAACCTTTCCCACCAGTTGGTCGAGGCGCAGGAGTCTGAACGACGCCATATCGCCAGAGAACTGCACGATGAGATCGGTCAGGTCCTGACTTTCCTGAAACTCAGTCTTGAAATGTGCGCCCGTTTACCACCTGATGCGATCAAGGTCAACCTGGAGGAAGCGAAGGAGATGGTCAGTGAACTCTTGACTCGGGTGCGTATTCTATCCCATGACTTACGGCCAGCAATGCTAGACGACCTGGGCTTGCTTCCGGCGCTGTTGTGGCTTTTCGAGCGTTACACTGCTCAGACCAAGATACAGGTGGACTTTAAACACGCCAGCCAGGAAGGGTTGCGCTTCTCGCCGGATATCGAAACAGCCGCCTACCGCATTGTGCAAGAAGCCCTGACTAATGTTGCCCGGCACGCTAACATGAGCCAAGCGATCGTGCGTCTGTGGACCGACCAGGAGAGACTTAATGTGCAGATCGAAGACCATGGCATCGGCTTCGACCCTATAGCGGTAATGCACAGTGGGGGAAGCAGTGGCCTGATCGGCATGTCCGAGCGGGTAAGTTCACTGGGTGGACAATTGAGGGTTGAGTCATCCCCTGGCATTGGCACTTGTATAATTGCCGAGTTGCCCTTGGGCTAATGCTCGGAAAAAGACATAGAGAGAGATGAGCATAACTAACATTGTATTGGCAGATGATCACGCCGTCTTACGACAAGGCCTACGCGCCTTGCTGGAAGCCGAGCCAGAATTTCGTGTTATCGGTGAGGCTGGCGATGGGTTAGCGGCGGTTCAACAGGTCGAACGCCTTCAGCCGGATGTGCTGGTAGTGGATCTGATGATGCCCGGCCTAAACGGCCTAGAGGTCGCCCGGCAAGTCAGTCGGTATATGCTGTGCACCCGAGTCGTCATCCTTTCCATGTACGACAATGAGTCCTACGTGCAAGAGGCACTACACGCTGGAGCGAGGGCATATGTTCTCAAGGAATCCACCTTTGCGGAGCTAGCAGACGCTGTCCGCGAGGCAGCTGCTGGCCGGTACTACCTCAGCCCGCCACTTAGTCAGCGCGCCATGGAGGCTTACATACAGGAAGCCCAAGAGGAAACGCAGGACTTGTATGAGATGCTGAGCACCCGCGAGCGAGAAGTGCTTCACCTGGCTGCCGAGGGTCTTACCAATGCCGAAATAGCCGCACGGTTATTCCTCAGCCCGCGTACAGTCGAAATGCATCGCTCCAGACGGATGCACAAATTGGGCTTTCGCACACATACCGACGTGATTCGCTATGCTTTACAACGGGGGATAATCGAATGAAACCTGTCTGTGTTATTTTTTAACACTGCCCCGTGCAAAAACACGGGGCTTTTTTGTCAGAATACCGTAGAACTACGGTAGATAGAACGGTGTAATACGGGGTGGGATGTTAAAGTTAGAGCTATTATTATATAGCTATACGAACTGCTTATACTTTATGCTCAAAGATCGCAATGGGTGTCCTGCGTTGGACTCTTTATTCGGGGGGATTACCTTAAATCACCAATACCCTCCAGAACTGATTTCTTGTCTGCTCGAACTATGTCCTGCCTGCCAAGACTTCGGTCAAGGTTTGCTAGCCAGGGATATTGATAGTTTGCTGCGGAACATTCTAGAAGCGGTGGCAAAGGCTACCCAGGCCTCGCACGCCTCTTTAATGCTGCTGGATGAAGCCGAGCGTATCCTGGTTATCAAAGTAGCCATGGGGTTCCCTGCTGAGACCTTTGCTAATACACGAGTCAAACTGGGAGAAGGGATTGCGGGTTGGGTAGTCCAAAAGCGGCATCCCTTGTTACTGCATGATGGGCCTGACATTCCCTCCAATTTTAGGGAGATAATGGCGCGCGAAGGCCTCAGCACGGTCATTTGTGTGGCACTCGAAGCCGAAGGGCAGGTATTGGGCGTGTTAAACCTGGGCCGGTTGGTTGGTGTATCTCCTTTTACCTCGCAAGACCTGTGGGCTGCTTCGCTTATCGCCAACCATGGGGCCATGTTATTGTACACTGCGCGCTTGTCCAGCCAGTTGGAGAGCCGCGAACGCTTCATCAACCGTATCCTGGAGAGCATCCCCAGCTCTTTGGTCGTCATTGACCGGACTCTGCGGATTGTATCGGCCAACCGCAATTTTATGGAGAAAGGCCGGCGGATGTCCCGTGCCACGCTCGGTCGCAAGATCGAAGAGGTCTTCCCCCAGGTGCTGGTAGAGTACACTCGTTTAGATCACAAGGCACAGGAAGTCTTTCGCACCGGCCAACCCATTGAAGGGGGGAAAGTGGCCTACCGAGCTCCCGGTCTGCCAACCCGCATCTATTACTACCGGCTTATCCCTCTCAAGGCCGACGAGGTCGTGGAAAACGTGATGGTTTTGATGGACGACATCACCGAACGGGAGCAATTAGGAGCTGAGGTGAGACGGGCAGAAAGCCACCTGGCCAGTGTGGTTGATTGTGCCAACGACCTGGTCATTTCCCTGGATT
>CAZPWU010000293.1:0-4035 GCA_964590325.1 uncultured Anaerolineaceae bacterium
TTTAGAAATAATGACATGTATTCAGCATGCTCTTGATGAAGATATTGGCCCTGGTGATGTGACGACCAATAGCATCGTGCCTTATGATGCAATGATGACCGGGCAGATTATCGCCAAGCAAGTCGGGATAGTCGCCGGTTTGGATGTAGCCAAGGCGACCTTCAAGATGTTGGACGAACGTATCGATTACGTGGCACGCGTAACCGAGGGGGAAAAGGTTGAGGACCGCCAGGTGCTGGCAATCGTATCTGGGTTGGCGCGTGCTCTACTGACGGCCGAGAGAACGGCATTAAACTTCTTGGGGCGCATGTCTGGTATTGCAACCCTGACGCGCCAGTTTGTAGATGCAGTTGCTGGAACGAAGGCGATCATCCTCGACACACGTAAGACTGTCCCTGGCTTGCGCGCTATTGATAAGCTGGCTGTGTTGCGGGGGGGTGGGCAAAATCATCGCATCGGTTTATATGATATGATTCTGATTAAAGACAATCATATTGACTATGCGGGGTCACTGGTTGAAGCGGTATGCCGGGCGCGTGCAGCGGGGACACACCTGGAAATTGAAGTGGAGGCACGCACGTTAGAGCATGTCCAGGTGGCCCTCGCGATTGGTGTGCAGCGCATTTTGCTGGATAACATGACACTCGATCTTATGCACCAGACTGTGATTATCAGTGGTGGCAGAGCAAAGCTTGAGGCATCTGGAAATGTGACGCTTGCCAATGTCCGCCAGGTAGCCGAGACCGGTGTTGACTATATTTCCATAGGCGCGCTGACCCATTCGGCTAAAGTTTTTGATGTGAGTCTTTTATGGCTGGCGAGTTAGAGGTATCTTGATTTGGAGCATCAATTATGACTGTTACACCTATCGAAGAAATGTATCAGATGATAAAATCTGCGCTCCATGATATCGTTTCAGATGTGGAGCTGCGATATGATGCTGAATTGGCGGTTGAGATTAACCGGCTTAAGAAAGAGAAAAATGCGCTTGTTTTAGGCCATAATTACATGGAGCCAGCGCTGTACTATTCGATACCAGATTTCAAAGGCGATTCACTCGAGCTTAGCCGGAAAGCTGCGCAGACGGATAAAGATATCATCGTCTTCTGCGGGGTCAAGTTCATGGCTGAAACAGCGAAGATCCTCAATCCTGATAAGACAGTCCTCCTGCCTTCTATGAAAGCCGGTTGTTCGTTGGCTGGCAGCATCACCGCGGAAGACGTGCGGGTGCTGAAGCAAAGATTCCCAAGGGTTCCGGTTGTCACTTACATCAACACCTATGCGGATGTAAAAGCCGAATCCGACATCTGCTGTACCTCGGGCAATGCCGCGGCGGTAGTCGAGTCATTAGGCTCAGATACTGTTATCTTTATCCCGGATGAATTTCTGGCAAAAAATGTGGCTCGGGAAACCGGAAAGCATATCATCTTCCCCGACTTAAACCCCGTCGCGCCGAAGTCCAATACGGACCTGGATTATCAGATGATTGGATGGCGGGGGAGGTGTGAAGTCCACGAAAAGTTTACCGTCAAAGACATTAAGGCAGTCCGGCAGCAATATCCAGATGTGGTGATATTAGCCCATCCAGAGTGCAGTCCCGAGGTGACAGCGGCGGTAGATTTTACAGGCAGCACATCGGCAATGATTAAATATGTCGAGAAGACTTCTGCCCCTCGCTATTTACTTCTTACCGAATGTTCTATGGGCGATAATATCGCGGCCGCAAACCCGGAAAAGGAAATGCTGCGATTATGCAGTGTTCGCTGCCCTCACATGAACCAAATCAGGCTGGAGGACACTCTCAAGTCTTTACAATACAACCAATACATGATCGACGTCCCCGAAGAAATCCGGATCAAGGCTGCCCGATCTGTACAGAGAATGCTTGAAATTGGATAAGCCATCCCCAGCCCCTTTCCACCTTTAAACTGGTGTAAGGAGGTTTTTCTTATGATTCAAACCGAGGTTTTAGTCCTCGGCTGTGGGATTGCAGGCGCAACTGTCGCGCTTCGGCTGGCGCGCAATCCCCAGCGAAAGGTCATTGTCATCATCCGTGATCCTGATCCACAGGAATCGAACACCCGTTACGCACAAGGTGGCATCGTTGCACGTGGACCGGATGACAACGCCGAGGCGTTGGTTGCCGATATCCTGGCTGCAGGGGCGGGTGCGAGTTATCCCAAAGCAGCACGCATTCTTGCAGAAGATGGCCCCTCACTTCTTGAAGAAATTCTCGTCCAGACCGCCGGTATTGCGTTCGATCGCGATATCGAGGGCCAATTGGAATGGGGGCAGGAGGCGGTGCATTCACACCGGCGTATTTTGCACGTTGGTGATGGCAGCGGTCAGGCCATTATCACTGGGTTGCTAGCTGCATTGAGCCGTTGTCCGAACGTGACCTTTGTAAAGAATACTACGGCTGTTGACTTAATAACCTTTCCACATCACTCGCGCGATCCCCTGGCTGCCTACCAGCCCATTCAATGTTACGGCGCCTATGTGTTTGATCGGAAAGAGCGGACGGTTCACCGCTTCATAGCGGCTGCGACAGTGCTGGCCACCGGCGGTTTGGGACGCATCTATCGAAATACTACCAATCCGTCGGGTGCGCGTGGTGATGGATTAGCTATGGCCCACCGCGCCGGAGCCCGAATTCTTAATGCAGAGTACGTGCAATTCCATCCCACTGCTTTAGCCGTACCAGGAGCTGAAGGATTCTTGATCAGCGAAGCCATGCGCGGCGAAGGCGGTATTCTTCTCACACCGGATGGAAGGTCTTTTATGGCAGATTATGCGCCGGAATGGAAGGATCTGGCTCCCCGCGATGTCGTAGCGCGTGCGATACACCACGAGATGGAAACGCACGGTTATTCGCATGTACTACTAGATATTTCCTCGCGCATGAACCCCGATTCGATCCGCGCCCGATTCCCTAATATCTACGCGGCTTGCCTGAATTTTGGGATTGATATTACTCGCGAGCCGATTCCAGTCGTACCGGCCGCGCATTATTTTTGTGGTGGAATGTGGGTGGATGAGTGGGGGCGATCCACTATTGAGAATTTGTTTGGTGCCGGGGAAGTGACCTGTACAGGCTTACATGGCGCTAACCGTCTTGCGTCAACTTCACTATTGGAAGGACTGGTGTGGGGCAGCCGCGCTGCACAGCTCATCGAAAGTATATTTAATCAATCTCCAATCCCTGGTCTGCCTAGCCGTGGGGATATACCCCCCTGGGATGAAAGTGGCCTGGTCGCTGATGCCGACCCAGCATTAATCCAAGGTGATATGCAAACTATTCAGAACATTATGTGGCATTATGTTGGACTGGTGCGCAGCGCAGACCGGCTCTTGCGTGCGATTCGTGAGTTACGCCATCTAATGAATGAGATCGAGACGTTCTACCGTAATACAAAATTAAGTGATGGCCTCATTGGTTTACGGAATTCTGTAGAGGTTGCACTAATTGTAGCCCAAGCTGCTCTACATAACCGTCAAAGCCGCGGCTGCCATTACCGGCAAGATTCAGTCTCTATTGAAGGTGATAGACTGATCTAACCTGCCCCGGGTATTAACCTCATCCACAGAGTTTTATTGGATTTTCGAGGTGGTTCCGTCAAGCCACAGACCTTTTCCGACGAAAACTCTGCCAATGAGCGACCGAAATGGGGTAAATGAGCTATTCACAAACAGCTTTTTAGGACAAGATACAGCCATCCAGGCGACCTAAACTTGCTTCTCATTACTTTTGGTAACTTGATCCACAGCGTTTGAGAAATTCTAGATACGTATTAGTTTATATAATCTGCACGAGAATAGCAGCAGAGAATTTTCTACAAGAAGACAGCACGGCTGCGGGCAGATCTGAATGGGTACCATTCTGCGAGGTAATCAACCAAGCTTTTGCACCAATAATCTGGACAGATGCGTAAAGTAGCCAACACAGGGAGAAACGTCAACCTTTTATACCTCTCCAACGGTCAGAAAAGAAAACCCCCGCTTCCTGATCACTTTAGGAAAACGGGGGTTATTACT
>CAZPWU010000294.1:0-4032 GCA_964590325.1 uncultured Anaerolineaceae bacterium
ACAAGGACATGGTGACTTGGGTCAAAGAGATGACCGCTACCCTGCGCCAGTATGATCCTTACCGCCACCTGGTCAGCATCAGCTACGCCGGTCGCAATCCCCCATCAGTGCTCAACCTCCCCGAGATCGACATCCTCCAGGTTCATATGTACAGCTCTCAGGACTCCGCAGTGGAATTTCCGAGGTTCTATCACGATATCGCCGAGCTAGTACCGGACAAGCCTGTACTGTTTGGCGAATATGGTTATTCTAGCAGCGGTGATAATATGAAAAACGATCAGGAGGGTATCCACCTGCACAATGGCTTATGGGCAGCCACGTTCAGCGGATTTGCCAGCCCGACCCTGTATTGGTGGTGGGATAATTTCATTGAACCGCTCAACCTGTGGGGTCAGTACGCTGTGCTGTATGATTTCCTCCAGGGCGAAGATATGACAGCTTTTGCTCCGGGTGAAGCGCGGCTTTCGTCATCGGAAGCGATAACTCTAGCCCTGCGCGCTTCAAACCGGGTACTGGTCTGGTTAAAGAACAACAGCTATGTCGTGGCTGCCTCGCAAAGCACATTGGATCAAAAACTTCAGGGCCTCAGCCTGACCCTCACCGGACTACCGGACAGCAGCTACCATGTGCGTTGGTATGATCCTTACAAGGGGGAATGGCTGAGCGAAGCCGGCGCCGAGAGCAAGGGAGGCAGCCTGATCGTGACGGTGCCTGACTTCTCGCGCGACCTGGCTGCAAAGATTGAGCCACTAAAATAATTTATCCCCCTCATCCCCGCATCCAGGGGCAAGGAGGAAAAAAAGAAGGATGTATCCGCCCTAACCTCCCCGTATTTATAGTATAATCACAATTTATAGCGGAATATTGCCAGCCCGCCGAATCAAAAGAACGGGGAACCCACTTGTCGGGGCGAATTGGCAAGGTTAATCAATGTCATAGGGTTACTCTTCAGCCCGAGCCCGTCAGCTAACCCCGTAGGCGTTAAAGAGAGACACATAAATCTGGTCATCCAGATATAAGGTGTCTTTTATGTTTTTAAACCCTATGGATGCTGGCTGCCGGGAGTATAACCTTATGAATGAAGAGGAAAAACAAGGGAGCGAAGAGCTTTCCAACCAAACGTCAAAGATCCCCCCTTCGGTCCTGCGTGTCTATGAAGCTAATGGGGGAAAGCAGAAGGACCTGACTGCCGCGCTCCAAACTGACCTGTCAGCAGACGGCGTTTTCGGTGAACAATGGCTCCTGCTGGACCGGAAAAACCTGCGCGTCATTATTTCTGATAACGGACACAGCCGCGAGCATGTTAAGCTTCCATTGGAGAAAATCCAGGATGCCCATATCGAGCAGTGTGTGGGAAATGGCCTGTTAGAGGTCACCACCTCTGGGAAACCGCAGGTTCTGCTGCATTTCTCAAACGAGCTGATTGAGCGGTTCGCCCTGGTGGCTACCTACCTGAAACGCCGTACCGATGCCGGAACGACCGCCGATGTACCGAACTTTGATTCTAACAATCATCGCTGCGTGTCCTGCGGAAGACTGCTGACGGACCATTCGATGAAAGTCTGCCCGAGCTGCATCCAGCGCGGCAAGGTCATCCGTCGTCTGTTCCTGCTGGCCAGGCCGTATTGGGGGCTGGGCGTCGTACAGCTCATGCTCATGCTGGCAGGCGTAGGGGTTGACCTGCTGCCGCCTTACCTGACCCGTATCCTGATCGACGATGTCCTGGGCGGCGGAGCACATCGTAACTGGCTGCCCTGGCTGGTGGGTGGGTTGTTAGGCTTACAGATCATCCGAGTGTTCTTCACCATAAACACAAACCTGTTGACCAACCGGATCAGCAGCAGCTTTACTACCGATGTCCGCGAGAAAATGTTCTCTCATTTAAAAAATCTCTCCCTGGACTTCTTCGACCGTAACGAGTCAGGGCGCTTGCTGACCCGGATTAACCAGGACACCGAGGAGTTGCAGGGCTTGATCAACCAGCTGGTAAACATCGTATTATACGTGCTGTTGGTGATCGGTATCGGGATCGTCCTGTTCTCCATGAATCCATCCCTGGGACTGTTTGTGCTGATCCCGGCTCCTTTTGTGATTTTCGCCACCATTTTCTACCAAAAAAATATGCTGCCGCATTTCCGCCGCTATTGGTTCACGCGCTGGCGCTTGAATGCGATGCTCAGCACTTTCCTGTCGGGCATCCAGGTCGTCAAGGCTTTTGCTCAGGAAGAACAGGAACAGGAGCGCTACCATGACCGAAATAGCCGGACACTCGAGGCCCGTTTAAGGGTCGACCAGGCCTGGGGACGGTTCTTCCCGCTCATCTCCTTTGCGTTCGGCGCCGGCGGGTTGATCATCTGGTATACCGGAGGGCAGGCGGTTTTAGCGGGCCGGATTACCCTGGGGACGCTGATGGCATTCCTGGGATACCTGGGTATGTTCTACGGGCCGCTTTCGGCGTTGGCCCAGGTCAGCCAGGCAGCCAACCGCTTCGTAACCATATCACAGCGCACCTTTGAGTTCCTGGACGAAGAGCCAAAAGTCCAGGAGCCGGCCCGGCCTTGTCAGACGGATCAAATCCAGGGGCGGATCGAGTTCGACCATGTGACCTTCGGCTACGATCCATACTTCCCCATCATCAAGGATGTCTCTTTCATGATAGAACCCGGTGAGCTGATCGGGATTGTCGGCGCCAGCGGGGCCGGTAAGACCACCCTGGTGAACCTGATCAGCCGGTTCTACGATGTCAACAGCGGCACGGTGCGCATCGACGACATCGACGTCCGTGATATCTCCATCGAAGACCTGCGCAAGAATATCGGCGTGGTCCTGCAAACGCCGTTCCTTTTCCGCGGCACACTGGCTCAGAACATCGCCTATGCCAAACCCGAGGCCTCGCGTGAGGAGATCATCCGGGCGGCAAAAGCGGCCAATGCCCACGAGTTCATCACCAACCTGCCGGAAGGCTATGATACGATCGTGGGTGAGGGCGGCGCGGGGCTCTCGGGCGGTGAGCGCCAGCGCATCTCGATCGCCCGGGCGATCTTGTTGGACCCGCGCATCCTGATCCTGGATGAGGCCACCTCCTCGGTCGATACCGAGACCGAGCGCCAGATCCAGAAAGCGCTGGAGGTGCTGGTCCAGGGTCGCACCACCATCGCCATTGCCCACCGCTTATCCACCCTTTACAATGCCAACCGCATCATCGCCCTGGATCGAGGCCGGGTGGCTGAGATCGGCACACCGGAGGAATTAATGGCGCAGCAGGGGATATTCTATAAGCTGGTCCAAATGCAGTCCCAGTTCGCCCGCCTGGATGGGGTTGTGACAGTTTAACCAGGAATCAACCAGGTGGGTATGGCAGATCAAATGGACATCTTAACTGCTGGGCAGGAACCTGAGAAAGAAATTGAGGGGTTCGATGTGGTGTATCTCAACCCCGAGTGTATCCACTTCGGGCACGATGGGGATAACCTGACCTTTACAGCGGAAGACGGTCGTTTCTTCCCCCGCGTCACCTTACGGCGCTGTTTCCCATTATCGAACGATGATAATTACCTGATCGTCAGGTCGCCGGACACGGAAGATGAGCGAGGCCTTGAAATCGGTCTGATCAGTCAGTTTGACAGGCTGGATGCTGACTCTCAGGCAGCCGTCAGGCACGAGCTGAAGCTGCACTACTTCGTCCCACTCATCAAGAAAATCGTGGATATCCACGAAGAGTTTGACTTCCTGTACTGGAAGGTCATTACCGACCGGGGATATAAAGAATTCATCACGCGCTCAAACGTGATCGTCTCGGTGCGCCAGGTATCCGCCAGCCGGTGGTTAGTAATCGATATTAACCAGTCGCGCTATGAAATAAACTATGAAGAGATTGCTGCAGACCCTCACGGCAAGAAGCTGATCGATAAGTGGCTGACGCTCTAATATTGCGTCTGGGCCAGCACCCTGCCAACTCACAAGGCAGGGCTTTTTTATCCTTACAGCATGCTATAATCGTTTTATGGTTGATCCGTTGCTAAAATATTACCG
>CAZPWU010000295.1:0-4024 GCA_964590325.1 uncultured Anaerolineaceae bacterium
TAAACTCAAGCGAGTTAAAATTAAGAACGCTCGTAGCGCTTAAGTGTTGCTTTTTATATAGTTAATCAAACCTTTTCTTCAATGCCTTTCATCCAGAAAGACGAAATTCGTTACTATACATTCGAACTGTTGAGTGAAACTAAGCTGATTCACGCTGTGTTTACGCGCCGGGGAGGAGTTAGTCCAGCGCCATGGGATTCTCTAAACCTGGGTGGTACGGTCGGAGATCTCTCTGCACATGTCCAGGAGAATCGTGAACGCGCATTTCACTCCATCGGTCGAAATATATCAACCATTTATGATGTCTGGCAGATTCACGGATCTGAGGTTTTTCGGACGGATTCGCCACGGCAATTAAATATCCCGCATCGTAAGGCTGATGCCATCTTAACCGATCGCTCTTTTGTAACACTTTTAATGCGCTTTGCAGATTGTGTACCAATCTTGCTCTATGATCCACGCCGACAGGTGATTGGGTTAGTGCATGCGGGTTGGATGGGCACCGTGAAACGGACAGTAAAAGAAGCCATTCGCACAATGGAAGTCGAATATGGATCACGACCAGGAGATATAATGGCTGGCATCGGTCCATCGATAGGTCCCCATCATTATCAGGTCGGGCCAGATGTTGTTAAACAGGTGATTGCATCTTTTGGTCAGGATTCGACTCAATTTTTATCAAATAAAAATGGTGCGGTACAATTTAATTTATGGGAAGCTAACCGTATGATCCTGGCAGAAGCTGGGGTGAAGGATATTGAAGTAGCAGGAATATGCACAGCCTGTAACCTGGACGATTGGTACTCTCACCGAGGTGAAAATGGACGAACGGGTCGGTTCGGGGTATTAATTGGGCTGGCGGAATAAGGAATTGCCTAGTATAAAGGTCATGTTAGAACCTGTAACTCATAACTCGACACATATCGCCGATAACTTTCAGCATGTTATGGAGCGTATCCATAAGGCAGCACGGAGTGCGGGACGTGATCCTGCATCAATACGCCTCGTCGTTGTCACAAAGGCCCAATCTTTAGATATAATTAGGACTGTTATTGAGGCAGGAGCCCATTTTATAGGCGAAAATTATGCTGAGGAGGCGATATCCAAAAAACAGGTGTTAGTAAATTATCCGGGTATCGGATGGCACATGATCGGGCATGTGCAAAGTCGGAAGGCAGATCTGGTTGTTACTTATTTTAATTACTTACATTCGTTGGATAACTTAAAATTGGCCAATCGCCTCAACCGCTTTGCAAATATACTTGGGTGTATTTTTCCGCTATTGTTAGAGTTTAATGTTAGTGGTGAAAGCTCGAAATATGGCTGGCCAGCCTGGCAAGAGGAAACATGGGAAAAATTACTACCGGAGATACGCCAGGTGTTGGATTTGCCGAATATCAAGGTTCATGGCTTAATGACCATGGCACCTTTTTTCCCGGACCCTGAACAGGCAAGACCATATTTCCAACGCTTATGTCGTTTACAACAATTCCTAATTAGGCGCCTCCCACAATCGGACTGGAGTGAATTATCCATGGGGATGAGTGCTGATTTTGAGGTGGCTGTGCAGGAAGGTGCAACCTGGGTGCGGATAGGTCAAGCCATTTTAGGACCAAGACAAACAAATTAAGGGAAGGATAGAAAAGTGATTTCAGTTTTTATTTATCTAATAAACGTAGCTGTCCAGATAATATCATTGCTTGTGATTGTTCATGTCGTACTATCTTATTTTATGTCCCCTTTCCATCCGGTAAGGCAGTTAATCGACCGGTTGGTAGAACCGATGCTTTCCCCAATTCGTCGTATTGTCCCGTCTGTGGGCATGTTAGATTTAAGTCCTCTCATTCTGCTAATATTAGTTCAGGTACTAGGTCAGTTGTTAGGTATAATATTGAGAAGCTTATAGAATTGATGTTTGCCTATAGCGAGTGAGACTATGGCACCGAAAAAATACCATCTTCACAGCGGGCAAAAGGGGTCGGCATTGGCTATCCGGGTCACACCACGAGCCAGCCATAATGAAATCGTTGAAATCCTAAGTGATGGGACGGTGAAAATCCGCCTGACCGCCCCGCCCGTTGAGGGCAAGGCGAACCAGGCATTGATTGAATTCTTATCTGATGTACTGGACATACCCACTTCGAGAATTGAGATTGTTGCCGGGGAAAATGGTCGGGATAAACTGGTATCCATCATGGATATGGATGCGGTATCTGTTCAACAAAAAATAATAGAGAACCTGACATAATCCATTACGCGTAAATTAACCGAGTCCAAATTGTATTGGGGGTGGCAAATTGGCTCCGGTGGAACCAATATGCCACAGGGTATTGTAAGCCATTTCGCGCAATGCCCCTAAATTACCGTACAAAGCATGGTAAATGTGTACCACGGTGTCTTCACCACCTTTAAGTCGCAGGTATTCCAAGGCTGCAAGACGCTGTACTTCACTTCCGTTTTTTATTGCCTGGATTAATAATTCCATGGCTGGTTTACCTGGGATAACCCCCATACCAAGTTTTGCAGCAAATGCAATCAGCCAGGGTGTTTCACTGAGCTGAGGTAAGGGATATGGGATATAGGGATTAGGTTGACGTAAATTTTCAAGGGCTTCAGAAGCTGCGTTTCGAACGATCCACTGCTCATCTTCTATCTGTACTTTCTCAAGTATCGCAATGGACCAGGGTTGATTTACCCGCGCCAACCCATAAACTACTGCACGCCGCACGTGTAGATCATCCATCTTTGTCCCATCTATCAAGGCGGGATGTCCTTCCTCTGGGTTATCCGCCAAGGCTTCAGCAGCAGCACGACGTCCATTTTCGGTTCCCTGGAGTAAGGTAGCGACAATCGAATCCATCGCCTGTTTATTCCCGATCGCTACCAATGCATGGCAGGCTGCCCGGGAGATACTTGAGATAGTGTCATTTGTTAGAATTGATAAATCATCAACGGCTTTCGTGTCATGAATAACACCGCATCCCAAAGCTGCGAGTTGCCGTAAATTAGATAGTTCAGATTTAAGAAGATGTCTTAATAAAGTTGAAACGCCAGGATCACCAGACATGACCATGGCTGCCAGGGCGCGACCGCTTAATCCCAGCGTTAAGGATTCTTTTTGCATCATGTTAGCCAGATACCGCATGACCGTGATACGCCAGGTTTGGTTCTTGGGTGCTTCGCGTAGCCATCGAGCAACTGCCAATTGTTTTCGTTGTAGCGGGTCATCTGTTTGCCCTAGTATCGTGATGACTATGTTGGTGACATCAGAGAAGCATGCAAGGTAGTTGAGGGTAAGAGACTTAGATATCCATTCAGGTTGTGACTGGATGGAGCTTATATTTCCATCTTTAGAAAGTGCAGCTCCAGCAAGATATCCATTGATAAGGGGATGTATAAAACTCAAGCGGGAATCGCTACGGGGTATTAATAACCCACTCGATACTAATACAGGCAATATCCGGTAAGAAATGGTTGGTTTTGATGCTGGTTGTTTCTTGTGTATCTGTTCACCTTGTTCTGAGGGTGCCTCCTCCTGACTTGTAGAGGGTGGGGTTTCAAATTCTACCAACCAATTTTCCGCTTCTTTTTGGTTAAAAGTTGGGCTTAAGGCGGCAACCATCTGGATAGCCAATCTTCCTAATGCAGCACGGACATCAGGATGCTCCTGAGTCATGCGTCTCAGGTAAGATTCGATTGCATTAACACTATCAGCCCCTCGTGCGTCACCGGCGTAGGTAGCCCACACCTTCAAGGTGAGTTCTAAGGGAGTGAGGTTTAAATCCCGGGTAGATAGCCAGCCATTGAGCAGCAGTGGATCGATCTCTTCTGTTTTAAATGGAGTTATTGGCGCTATAAATTGCGCCCATAGACCACGCCATTTTTCGATAAATGCAGCTCTCTGTTGTTCGTCCCAGGCTGCTACCGCTACCGGTATGAGACCCAGAGAATTTAGCCCATCGTAATAATCAGGCGAAGCCGCAACGACTATACGTGTCCCTGGATATCGCTTAAGCAGCGTCCC
>CAZPWU010000296.1:0-4020 GCA_964590325.1 uncultured Anaerolineaceae bacterium
TCCTTTTTTCGAGGCTTCATTTGCTGATGTCCGAACTCATGTCCGAACATCAGAAATACTAATTGACATTCAACCTGGCTTGTGTTAAAATTATTTATCTAAACGATTGGACAATCGATTAGATAAATATTCCCCCCATTGACCGATTTCCATATGTTATGCATCACCTCATGTGAATTGACGATGAAGCAGGCGGCGAAACCCACAATCAAAGATGTCGCTTTGCGAGCTGGTGTGTCCCCGACAACCGTGTCATATGTGTTGAATAAGACGCGCTTCGTCAGTCCTGATACTGAGGCCAGGATCCTCTCGGCGATCCAGGATTTGGACTACCATCCGGATTATATCGCCCGCAGCCTGCGCGCCAGGCGCACCCTGACCGTAGGTATGGTCGTTTCTGACATCGCCAATCCTTTCTATGCCGACACAGTGCGGGGGGCGGAGGATGTGCTCAGCGAAAAGCACTACAGCCTTATCTTATGCAATACAGACGAATCGCCCGAGCATGAGCTCTCCACCCTGCAGTTGTTGCTCAGCAAGAAGGTGGATGGCCTGATTTTGGTTGCCACCGGTCAAAATGTAGATCAGCTCTATGAAGCGAGTGGCGCCGGGCTGCCCATCGTGTTGGTGGACCGGCGCCTGCCCGAGGATCGCCTGGATACGGTTATTGTGGATGATCAGCAAGGATCTTATCAGGCCGTCTGTCACCTGCTGGACCATGGGCACAAACGGATCGGCATGATCATGTCGCGTTGTGGTATCAGTACAACCGTCCATCGCTGTCAGGGTTATGAACTGGCGCTCAGGGATCATGGGCTAACCCCTGACCCGGCGCTGATGGTGGATGGGCATTCGACTTTTGAAGGCGGCGCTAATGCAGCCAGCCTCCTGCTCGATTTGAACCCAAGACCGACGGCCATCTTTTCTGCAAATAACCTGATGACCGTTGGTTTATTTTTAACGATGAAACAACGCCAACTTTCCTGTCCGGAGGACATGGCCATCGTCGGTTTTGATGACATGGTATGGTTTTCGGTCTTCACCCCCGGCCTGACGACCGTGGCCCAGCCCAATTATGACCTGGGCAAGCGAGCAGCAGAGTTATTATGGGAGAGGATGACAGGAGAGCGAAACAATCATCCGTGCATTGTTGAACTGCCCGCGCGCCTGGTGATCCGCGAATCCTGCGGTTGTGGGTCGAGCCGGGTAGTTTCCTACCTTGTAAATAATTTTCAAGGAGAATAAGACACCCATTTATGACTTCTTTTCTTGAACACCGGCTCGTAGACGGATATATCCATAACTGGTTGGTAGCAGGTCCGCAGGCCGTTCTAATCCAGAACCTGGAGAACTTTAATGCAGAAGAGGAGGAGAGCACACTTCAGGGTATCTACAAAGAGCTGCCGGAGCATTACCACGGGCAGGAGATCGATTTTAATGTTGCGCCTACCGACCTGGTGGAGTTTGAGGTCGATAGCACTAAACTGACCTGGCATTATTACCGTTGCCTGGATGACCATTTCGTCGACCTGTCTGCATCCTACCCGCTGTGGAGCTACCTGCGCGCCTGGGCTTATACGCAGATCAAGTCGCCTGAGGCTCAGGAGGCCACGCTCGTCCTGACGACATCTGGACCTGTAGATGTGTGGCTGAACGGCACGCACATCCATCGCCAGGAGCATTTCCATCCACACCAGCCTCAGAGCATCCGCTTCCCGGTGCAATTGGAAAAAGGGGACAACCAGGTTCTGGTACGCCTGGAGAGGGTGGCAGTGCGTGAGTGTCCCAACGTCCTTGCGGTGCAGGTTGCCGATTTGCCGGAGGAGGCCGAGAAGGAGATCGAAATTTTAGTGCCCACTCAGGCCCTGTATCCTCGCCGCCACAAAACTTTGGAGGAGGCCTTCGAGAAAGCTTACCTGGAGGAAGTGGTTAATCATCGCGGCGCGCATTTCAACCTGCGCTGGGCAGATGATCTGGACGTCAGGGTGCACTATGCCTACCAGGTGCAGGACAAGGACGGGTTGGTCTACGTGGAGGGCCAGTGGGAGACCGATAAACCCGGGCCGGTGGATGTCGGACATAACTTCCGACTCTTCGAGAGGCCCTTCTATGTCGTGTTAAGAGCACCTATCAGGGAATATTTCGAGCATGGCTTGCGTTATGAGAGGAAAATGCCCCTGTATGTGATCGATAATGCCTACGCCAGCGCGCCATACAAGACCTTTACAGAGCGCAACCGTGAGGCGTTGGAGGACGCCACCAAGCACAGCACCAATCTGTACGGTGAGATTGCCAAGCTGGAGCTGGGACGTTGGGCTGACTTCAAACCCGACCTGGTGATGGAGCACATCGAAAGAGTCAACCGGCGCGAGGACGGCAGCGACGTTCACCTGGTAGGGCTGGTGGGCATGATGTACCGCTATATGAATGTCCCGGATTTCCCCGGGAAGCTCAAAAAACCGCTGGAGGCATGTGTCCTGAACTTTAAATACTGGCAGGACGAGGGTCCCGCTGAATCCCTCGGAAGCGATGGCATGGCTTTTAACACGGAAAGTCACAGCATCCTCTTCCATGCCTGCGAGGTGCTGGCGGGGCAGCTCTATCCTGATCGCACCTTCGCCAATGCCGGCAAGATCGGCAAGTGGCACCGCAAAAAGGGTGCGCGATTGGCCCTGGAATGGCTGCGCCGGCGTGGCACGCTGGGTTTCCAGGATTGGGATTCGAACTCCACCTTCGAAAGGGATTTACTGGCCCTCTCGCATCTGACCAGCCTGGCTAAGGATGTCGCCATGCGGGAGCTGGCCGCGGTGCTGATGGACAAGCTCTTCTTCACCATGGCGGTCAACTCATTCAAAGGGGCTTTCGGGTCGACCCACGGTCGCACGAGCGCTTCCATGCTCAAGAGCGCTCAATTGGAAGCCACCTCGGGGATCACGCGTATGATGTGGGGGACGGGCGTCTTCAACCCCCATATCCTCGGAACGGTCTCCCTGGCGTGTTCCCGCTATGAGTTCCCCCTGCTCATCGGCGACATTGCCAACGATGTTTCCGGCGAGGTGTGGAGCAAGGAGCGCCATGTGGTCGATCCTGAGCAGTCGAGCGCGGCAGGGCTTGCAGGGGAGGTCAACAAGGTCACCTTTAAGACGCCGGACTACATGCTTTGCTCGGCGCAGGATTATCGTCCGGGGGAGGCAGGTGCCGACGAGCACATCTGGCAAGCCACGCTGGGCCCGGATGCGCTGGTTTTCGTCAACCACCCGGCCTGCATGAGCGAGGCCGAGGCCCACCATCCCGGCTTCTGGCTGGGGAACCGGTCGTTGCCGCGCCTGGCGCAGTGGAAGGATGTGCTCATCGCTGTGTACAAGCTGCCGGAAGACGATTGGATGGGCTTCACGCACGCCTATTTCCCGATTTACATGTTCAGCGAGCACGAGATCAAAGCGGACAGGCCCGATGGCCGCACCTGGGCCTTCGGGCGAAAGGAGAATGGCTACCTGGCGCTGACGGCCTCCCAAGGGTTTGA
This sequence comes from uncultured Anaerolineaceae bacterium, assembly GCA_964590325.1. Lineage (GTDB taxonomy): Bacteria > Chloroflexota > Anaerolineae > Anaerolineales > UBA4823 > CAZPWU01. The sequence continues at coordinate 3,524 of CAZPWU010000296.1, forward strand.
GCTGGTCAGGCGCGGCCCGGATGGCTACCGCGAGCTGCGCTCGTACGGGCAGAACAACGTCTGGCTGTGCCAGATGGGCCGTGCAGAGACCGACGGCAGCTTTGAGGAGTTCAAAAAGAAAGTCCTGGCGATGGACCTGGAGTGGCAGGGCCTGGCTGTGCGCTGCAAGACCCTGCGCGGCGAGCACCTGTCGTTTGGTTGGGAAGGACCGTTGCTGGTCAATGGAAAGGAGCAGTCATTACACGGATTCAAACATTATGAAAGTCCCTATGCTGTGGCAGACCTGCCGGCGTCGCAGATGGACATCGGCTTGAAGGACACCGTCATGCGGCTCAATTTCGACTGAGTAGAGTGTGATGCGCTGGCAGATGGCAGGACCGATTAACCCGAGATAAACGACGCCTGAGGAGTATCAGGTTGGCAATGCCGGAGAGATTTTATCTACCACTGTATGTACCAAAAAATGAAGCATGCAAAGGGCAGAGGAAATAATAAGC
>CAZPWU010000297.1:0-4018 GCA_964590325.1 uncultured Anaerolineaceae bacterium
CAAGCATCTGATTTTTTTGTTATTTGAGTGATGTCCTGGAAATCTTAGCTGTTCCGGTCGATTTGGGGTATGGTCAGGATCCACGCTTAACCAATGTAATAAAAATTGTCTTAGTAAACAGGATTCCCAGGGACATAGGGTGCTAGAAAATTCGTTGAATGGTAGAATGGGGAGCGATATGGAGGTAAAGGGGAAACGGAGTATATAGGCCATATTGTCAGTTTTGCGGGTTTTATAGTATTTGGCATCATTTGCTTAATAAAATATAATCGGGGAGGGTAACATGGAATTTATGGATTTGATCGGTAAACGTTATAGCGTACGTGCTTATAAGCCAAATCCAGTCGAGCCAGAAAAACTAAATAAAGTGCTCGAGGCGGCTCGTTTAGCACCCACAGCTGCCAACCGACAACCTTTCAAACTCATTGTAGTCCATACCTTGGGTCGTGAGGCTGAGCTCAGGCAAGTGTACCACCGTGAGTGGTTTTTACAGGCACCGCTGGTCATCTGCGCCTGTGCGTTGCACTCGGAGGGTTGGACGCGTGCTTCGGATGGTGTCAATTATACGGGTGTGGATGTTGCTATTGCTATGGATCACCTCATTCTCGCTGCTGCCGATCAAGGATTAGGAACATGCTGGATCGCAGCTTTTAGTCCGGTGGCGTTACGCCTGATGTTAGGCCTTCCCGACGAGGCGGAGCCGGTGGTGATAACACCCTTAGGCTATCCTGCCGATCAACCGAGACCCAAGGAACGTAAACCCTTATCTGAATTAGTACGTTATGAAAGATGGTAATGAAAGAGGAGTAGACATAAATGGAAAGATTCCCAAGGACGACTGTAGGTGGTGTGAGCCTGCCAAGAATGTTGATAGGCACAAACTGGTTTCTCGGTTATTCGCATACCAGCCTGGCAAAAGATAAGTTTATCAAAGACTTTCAAAACAGAAAGCGGATCGCTGGTATCTTATCGGTATTCTTAAGTTATGGCATCGATGCGATTATGGGTCCCGCCTCACAATTTCTTGAGGACGCGATACGTTCAGCTGAGGATAGCACAGGTCAGCGCATGATCCGTATCCTGACGCCATCTTTTAAAATCAAGCCGGATGATCCAGCCGAAATGGAACCCGAGGAAGCATTTGATTTCAGTAAAAAGCTAGGAGCCACATTCTGCTTTCCACATACATCCGTTACAGATGTCCTTATAGATCGCATGAATAATGTGATACGCGATATGGACCGTTATTCGCGTATGATCCGCGAACGGGAGATGATCCCCGGATTATCCACACACATGCCAGAAGCCGTGATCATTGCCGACCGTAGCGGAGCTGATGTAGAGACTTATATCCAATTGTATAATGCGGCAGGTTTCCTGATGCAGGTCGAGGTGGATTGGGTAATGCGTATTATCCAAAACGCAAAAAAGCCAGTCATGACCATCAAGCCGTTGGCTGCGGGTAGGTTGATGCCGGTGGTGGGACTAGCTTTTGTTTGGAATACAATCCGTCCGCAGGATATGGTCACTGTTGGTACAACCACAGTTGACGAAGCGAATGAATTGATTGAGCTATCCTTCGACCTGCTCAGCCATCAGCTTCCGGATAATGTCCTGCAAACGACGCGCAGCAAGAAATCCTTGTCATAAATAAAAGGCATATTTCGCATAGATATATATTAAATTACTCTAACAGTATTTAGGAGGTGAGAATGTCGGATACTTCTAAAGATTCATCCCAGGGAGAAATTCAATTAATCCCTTTTAAGGCAGAGACTCGTCAGCTACTAGATATCCTAATCCATTCTTTGTATACTGACCGTGAGATATTCCTGCGTGAGCTAATATCAAACGCCTCGGATGCATTAACTCAGATTGACTTTTTATTATTAACTAACCGAAATGTTAACAGCCCAGAGGCAGAATTGTCTATTCGTATAGCCTCAGATCCAAAAGAGAACACTATCACGATATCAGATACAGGCGTTGGGATGACCTCTGATGAGCTAGTTGAAAACCTGGGCACTATAGCCCATTCCGGCGCATGCGCTTTTGTAGAGGCTGCAAAAAAGAGTGGAAAAGACCTGGCGAATATGATCGGCCAATTCGGGGTTGGTTTTTATTCTGCATTCATGGTGGCTGATTGGATTAAAGTCGTGTCTCGATCCTACAAACCAGATGCTCAAGCAGCCGTATGGTATTCAACCGGCAACGATACATTTACTGTCGAACAAGCCGAGAGAGCAGAGCGTGGCACGAGTGTGATTGTTAAACTAAAAAGTGAAGCTTCCGAATTCCTACAAGAAAGCCGCCTCAAAGAGATTATTCGCAAACATTCCGACTTTATACCCTTCCCGATCTATATCAGCGAGGAGAAAGAGCAGATTAACCGTCAAACCACCCTCTGGCGTCAAAACCCTCGTCAGGTGGAGGAGAAGGAATACCACGAATTTTATAAACAGTTGACGTTGGACTTTGAGCCACCCCTGATCTATACCCATATGGTCGTTGATGCCCCAGCCCAAATGTATGCCATCCTGTACGTACCGTCTAAATTCGAGCGGGCCTTGTTTTCGCTGCGGAGAGAAGATGGGCTTAAGCTATATGCACGTAAAGTATTAATCCAAGAGTATTGTAAGGACCTACAGCCTGAGTATTTCCGTTTCGTGCAGGGCGTAGTGGATTCAGAGGATCTGCCACTCAATGTGTCACGCGAATCGATCCAATCCAACAAGGTTATGCTGCAGCTAAAGAAATTAATCACTTCGAAGGTGATTGATACGCTCAAGAAATTATCTGAAGAAAAGCCAGAAGCCTATGAAAAATTTTGGAATGAGTTCGGACGGTATGTAAAGGAAGGTATTGCGATTGAGCAAAGCGAGCCAGAGGTTCTTTATCCTTTGCTACGCTTTCATACTACCCAACATACAGACCAATGGTGCTCACTAGATGATTATGTTAAGCGTATGAAGCCAGATCAAAAAGAAATCTATTACATAATGGGTGACAACGAACGATCTGTGGTCTATAGCCCACATCTGGATATCGTTCGCCAAAAGGAAATCGAAGTCTTGATGCTGACAGACCCGGTAGATGCCTTCATGCTGGTAAGGCTTAACAAGTTCCAAGATCGTCAACTGGTTAATATCGCCAGAGCCGATTTATCTATGCCTGAGGAGGACAAAAAGAAGCAATTAGACGAAGGGGGTGCAACTACTCCCGAACCAGATTTAACTGTCCTGGTTGACCGCTTTAAAAAACAGCTCGCCGAGCGTGTTTCCGATGTCCGGATAACCAATCGTCTGTCTGAGTCTCCATCTCGCTTGGTGGATCCTCAAGGAGCCCCTACCCAGGAGCTACAGCGTGTTTACCGTTTACTGAAGGAAGATTTTCAAGCACCCAAAAAGGTGTTAGAGCTTAATCCACGTCATACGATACTGGTGAGATTATCCTCTCTACCTGCAGATGATCCCCTGGTTGCTCTCATCATTGAACAGGTTTATGAAGATGCTTTGTTAATTGAAGGATTGCATCCCGATCCCGTAGGTATGATCCCCCGTATACAGAAACTCATGGAAGCAGCATTAAAGAGCTAGCCTTGACTTACCCCCACACCAGCATCCCCACTCTCAAAGTGGAGACATCAATGTCCGCAAGAAGCGCAGGAACCACCTGAACATGAAGAACAACCAGAACCAGTCGCTGTCACGACGCGTCCACCGCTCTGTGCAAAGAAGACTGAAAGCTGCCTTGATGTATGTTCACCTTCACATTCCTCGCACAACACCGGATTATCAGCGTCTTTCATGGATCGTAAGATCTCGAATTTTGTACCGCAATCTAAACACATATATTCGTAGATGGGCATAGATATCTCCTAGCTATAGTTCTATTGAATAATTCTAATACCATTTTCAAGCTTTGCGAAGATATAAGAGTCTCTGGGATTTACCGTTGAAAGGTTCGTATATGGGGGTGTGAGCGGGCGTACGCTCGCTCACACCCCCATATACGAGGA
>CAZPWU010000298.1:0-4004 GCA_964590325.1 uncultured Anaerolineaceae bacterium
GGCAGACGAAAGCTCTTTGGCCAGCCTCCACATGGCCTGGTTATTCGGCTTGAAGAACTGGCGGTACATGCGCGGCGAGATCTGTGGGCCGGTCTGCATGCCCAGGTCGTCGTTGAAGAAAACCGCATCGATGTATGGCCCGACTGCGGTCAGGTACTTCTCTAAATTCGCCAGGTACATCTCGGTGGCCTTATCCAGAAAGGCGTGCGCCCGTTCCGGCTCCCCCGCCAGGAGCAAGAAGAAGTTATCGTTGCGGTATAAAAACTGGCCCAGCTCCAGCAGGTTACCGCCGAACAAGCCGACGATGGCACGCTCGGTGCTCTGGCGCAGCTTTTTGGCTCCTTCTGCCAGGACCTGGTATCCGCCAGGCCCGGAGACCAGCAGCCCGGGCGGCGAGGAGATGCCCGTCCACATGCTTTCGCTCATGGCCTCCGCCAGGGACGCATAGTTGGCCTCGTCCTCGGCGAAAGGCCAATAAGTCTGCTCGAAGTACAGCGCCCCGTCCGGCATGTGGGCGATCACACGGCCTTTAGGCGAGCGGATCACCCAGCGACTCTCGGCCCGTTCCGGCAGGCACCAGACAGGCACCTGGCAGGGCGTCCCGTCCGGCAGGGTCCAGTCCGCCCAATACCCGTCTTCCAGAGCAAAGGCCCTCCCCAGTTCGATGGTGTCCACGTTGAAGAGATCGAGCACATCCTCGTCGACGATGGCGAGCTGCTGGATGATGTCATACACCCGGATAGTCCGCTTCTCCAGGCCCAGGTAGTCTCTCAGCTTTGCATAGGCGATGGCAGCAATGCTGGATGAGCGCGTGCCCGCCAGGTCGACCGGCACCCGGTCGGGCTCGTGATGGTTGAGGGAGGTTAAGACGCGATCGCGTGAGTTCATAAGTTTAGCTCCTTATCTCAGCCCAAGTATAACCGAGAGTAGAGAGTGGAGCATAGAGAGTCGGGGGTTACAGGTCTTAGATCGCCAAACTTTCATTGAGATTTATGCTATACTGGAATTGGTTCGAGGGTGAGGCACGATTCGAGTGGATTGAGAGCTTGAAATATAAGGTGTGAGTGGCAACAAACACTAACCAACAAGAATTGTTAGATGAAGTTGTGAACCGCCTGGTGCGCGGCTTACATCCTGAGCGTATCTACCTGTTCGGTTCACAAGCACGTAGCCAGGCAGGGGAAGGCAGCGATATCGACTTGCTGGTCGTTGTGCCCGATTCTGATCTACCTCGACACCAGCGCGAAGCCAGCTCTTACGATCTCCTATGGGGACTGACCCAGCCGGTGGATGTTATCGTCCTCACCCATGAGGAGTTTCAACGCTCCAGTCAGGTAAAGACCTCATTAGCATCCACGGTACAATCCCAGGGCAGGTTGGTTTATGGATGAAGCCAAGCAGCAGGATATAAGAGGTGGCTAACCGATTGCCAATGGGAGCGAATTAGACTATTATACTTATAGATCGCATCTCACCCGGATGACGGGGGGTGGGGTATGGCCTGAATAATTGAGGGGGTGGTATATCTTTTTTACCAATGATGGACGACAGTCAACTGTGGCTGGTTTCGTGTGAGTTTATAAGTTACATATGGAAATCGTGGTTCAAAGCTGCCTTTTCGCTACTTAACTACCCTCTCCCTCACCTCGAAGCACATCCTGCTATTGTGGTACGGGCACTTCCAGAATGATACCAATGGCCTCGGTGCCGGGACCCGCTCGCGCGAAACGCCCCAGTACCACTCGCCGTGCTGGCGGTCGACTATATAATCTCGGATGAACTGCCAGGCGCGGTAAGACGCCTCGAAGTAGCGCTCATCCCCTGAGAGCTGGTAAGCGTTCAGGAAGCCCACCACCGCCTCGGCTTGAGGCCACCAGGCTTTCCCCTCGTCGGTAATGCCAGCCGGACCGGCCTCGTTCAGCAGGGCGCCGTCATCGTCCAGCCCCTGCTCGTAGGTCGCCTGGGCCATCCTCAGGGCGACCGGTCTGACCTCGGCCTGGAACTGCGCCTCGCCCAGGATGTCGGCGGCCTCGGTCAGCAGCCAGCTCCCCTCGATATCGTGCCCGAAAGAGATGACCTCCGATTTTGGAGTCCAGGCCTCGTCGAAGAACAGGATAAAGTGGCAGGTCTTGGGGTCGATGATATGGTCGAGGAAGAGGCGGATCATCTCACCCAGCCTCTGGCGCAGCTTCGGGTCGTCCCATACTCTCAGCAAGCTGGTGTAGGCTTCCAGCAGGTGCAGGTGGGTGTTCATCGACTTGGCCGCGTTGACGGCCTCGCTCTTGTCCAGCCGGTAATCGTCGGCCAGCGCCCAGCGGCGGTCGAAGGCCTCCAGGTAGCCCCCATATCTCTCTGAATGGGCGTGCTCTTCGATCAACTCAAACAGGCGTATGGCTTTATGCAGGGCCTCGGGCACCTGCGTCGCCCGGTAATATTCCGCCAACCCATAGACCGTGAACGCCTGGGCGTAAATGTGCTTTTTGGTGTCCAGCGGCTTGCCCTGGTGATCGACCGACCAGTACGTCCCCGCATGTTCCGCATCCCACAGGTGATCGGACACATAATGATAGGCGCGTTCGGCCATTTTTAAATAGGCCGGGTCTTGATAAACGTGGTAAGCGTGCGAAAACGTCCACAGGATGCGGCTGTTCAGGATGCCGCCCTTGGGGGCGTGCGGGACGGGGAGGCGCTCACTGGACACCTCCCCGTAAAAGCCGCCGTTCTCCTGGTCCACGGCATAGTTTATCCAGAAGGGCAGGATATCCTCGCGCAGCTCGCCCTCCACGGCCCGGCTGAATTCCTTGATCGTATCCTGGCTGATCATACCATCCCTCCTCATCCTTCGACCAGCGACTCGCCGCCGTCGATCCAGATCTCGGTGCCTGTGATGTGGCTGGAGGCGTCCGAGGCCAGGAACAGCACCAGTTGAGCGACCTGCTCGGGCGTGCCCGGTTTCCCGCCGGTCAGGGGCACGATGCCTTCCTGGTATTGGATACGCTTGCGGATGCGCTCGCGGTGGCGGGAGCGCGTGTTGTCGCCGATCTCGGTGTAAATCCATCCCGGGCAGATGATGTTCACCCGGATGTGCTGCCGGGCGAGCTGCAAAGCGATGATCCTCCCGAAGGCGGCCTGCCCGGCCTTGGAGGTGGCGTAGGCCACCATCTCGGTGTTGCTGAACATGCGCGTGCCGTTGACCGACGAGTCGATGATGATCGAGCCGCCCTGCTTGCGCAGGTAGGGCACGCAGTACTTGACGGTCAGGAAGGTGCCCTTGAGGTTGATGTTCATGACCTCGTCCCATTCTTCCGGCTCGAGCTCCTCGACCGGAGCCCACATGCCGTTGATGCCGGCGTTGGCGAAGACGATGTCCAGGCGCCCCCACTGGTCGATGATCTGCTGCACGGCCTGTTGCATGGGGTCGGGCTGTGCGACGTCGGCGACCAGGGACATTGCTTGGCCTCCGTTCTGGCGGATAATCTCCGCGACCTCGATGATCTGGCTCTCCGTCCGGCTCAACACCGCCAGGCGCGCTCCCTCCTGGGCCAGCAGGATGGCGGAGGCTTTACCGATGCCTGAGCCAGCCCCGGTCACCAGGGCCACTCGCCCTTCTAGCTGCATAGAACTCCCTTTTGTTCCTTCGTAGAATTGTTATTGCACGCGCGGCTTGATGACCCACGGCGCTGCCTTGCCATTATACCGCCAGAGCGTTGTCCCCTTATTTATATTTTGATTACAGTACGCCGAAGACGCGGTAGACCTCGTCGATCGGCATGCCGGACGCCAGCTGCTTGCGCTCCTCGTTCTCCTTCTCGAAGGTGGCCTCGACCCGCAGCAGCACCTCGTCCACCAGGTCCTTGGGGATGAGCTGCACGCCGTCGTTATCGCCGAAGATGAAATCGCCCGATGTGACCCTGACATAGTGGGTGATGTGTCCCGGCAAGTAGATGGGCACGTTCACCTCAAGGATGACCCAGCCGCCGAAGGCATTGGGGCGCGTGCCGAAG
>CAZPWU010000299.1:0-3992 GCA_964590325.1 uncultured Anaerolineaceae bacterium
AAATGCAGAGGGCCAAAATCACCGCAGAAGGCGTGGGCGTCGCTCCCACAGATGGCTAACACACGTCGTCCTCAGCCAGCAGCTCATCCCACTTACGCAGCGCCTCGGAGTAAGGCCCACGCGCCACCCCACGGCGGTTGTAGTAATAATAAAAAGCGTGCAGCTTCGTCTTAAGCAGCGACTTGTACTCTGACATGCCGTTCCACAGCTCGATGCCGGTATAGCGCTGCAAATCCCAGTCCAGCCAGGGATAACTGGGCATGTTTACAGCGGGAGCAGGCGGATCGATGAAGTGAGCGAAGAAAGAAAGACCTCCTGCCTGGGCCACCCCATCCAGCAAGTGCTGAGGGTCGGATCCCAGAGGTGCCAGCTCGCGACCCGCCCCGATGACCAGCAGATGGTTCTTGTCCACGGTGCTGGTCTGGTCATTGACCTCTTCGCCCACCATCAGGAGCACGCGCCGATCATGATCCTTATAATAATTATCCAGGCCGTTCACCAACACATTGTGGTCGGTGACGATCACCGCGTCCAGCCCAGCGCGCAGCGCAGCCTGGATGATCTCCTGGTGGGTGCCCTGCCCATCAGAGTAAATGGTGTGCATGTGGAGGTTGATCACAAGCTCGTACATAGTTGCGCCCAATTATAGTGCAATTTGCGTTCCACCCCTGCAAATCCAAATCTGGGTCTCGGGGATTTACCTATCCTTTCCCAATGATCCGATTTATAACCCCTGATCACCTTTTACCCCCATTTGACGAATACCCCAACGAAAGGTATAATCCGCCTGCCTTGGATTATAGGTAACTGCCCAGGCTAAAGCCTTCACAGTAATGAATAACGGAAAAAGGGTGTTCTTCAACGATATATACACTTTATTTGGAGACTTCGTGTGGAAACATATCTGGATATATCCTTAATTATTACGTCAATTGCCTTGATAATCAGCGTAATCCTGCAGAGCAAGGGCGCTGGCTTGGGGGGCTTGACGGGGGCTGATACCGGCGGTATCTTCACAGCCCGGCGCGGCATCGAGAAAACGCTCTTCTGGGTGACCATCGGATTAAGCATCCTGTTCTTCGTCCTGGCAGTTGCCACGGTGATTTTAAAGAAATAATATTTAACTGAAGGCGCTTAGGGTCAATAAGGTCGGCTGAGCCTTGGGGGCAGCGACCGGAGCCAGAGCGCCTTTTTTGTTACCCTCATGATGAAAAAACTTCGCTGGCCGCTCCTGATCGTCCTGCTGGCACTCGTCGCCATCGGGGTGCTGCTGATCGGTCAACAACCTGCCGTGCTGCAGCCGGTCGTTACATCGGTCATCCAGCCCGTTAAAGGGGGCGCTTACACCGAAGGTCTCCTGGGCTCTGCAGGGCGGTTTAATCCCGTCCTGGACTTTAATAACCCCCCGGATCGTGACATCGACCGCCTGATTTTCAGCGGGTTGGTGCGCTTTGACGACCGCGGCCTTCCTGTGGGCGATCTGGCCGACTCGTGGGGTATCTCACGGGATGGCACAGTCTACAACTTCTCACTGCGCCCCAAGGCATCCTGGCATGATGGCAAGCCGGTGACCAGTGACGACGTCATCTTCACCATCGATATGCTCAAGGATGACCAATCGAACGCCCCGCCTGACGTGCGTGAGATGTGGAAACAGGTCCAGGTTAAACGCCTGGACGACAAAACGCTGCAGTTCCGCCTGCCGGAGCCATTCGCACCCTTCATGGATTACCTGGCCTTCGGGGTGCTGCCCAAGCACTTGTTGGGCGACCTGACCTATGAGGAAATGGTGGTTGCCCCCTTTAACTTAAAGCCCATTGGCAGCGGACCTTACCGCTTCGACCGCCTGGAAACGGATCAGGGGAAGGTGACCGGGCTGGTTTTGAAATCTTTTGATAACTATTACGGGAAGAAATCTTATATCGACCAGATCGCTTTCAAGTTTTACCCGGATGCCAAGACCGCCTTGTCTGCTTTCAAGGAGGGTGAGCTCATGGGCATCAGCCAGATCACCTCGGACGTCCTCCCTGAGGTGCTAAAAGACCCCGAGCTCAACCTGTATACCAGCCGCCTGCCGGAAATGGTGATCGTCTTTTTAAACCTGGATAATCCCAAGACACCCTTCTTCCAGGACTCGTCCATCCGCCGTGCCCTGTTGGAAGGCTTGAACCGGCAGTTGATGGCGAATAACCTGGTCGACGGGCAGGCTTTACTCGCTGACGGGCCTATTTTCCCCGGAACCTGGGCTTATTACGACGGAATCGAGCACATTAGCTACAACCCCAACGCCGCGGTCGAGGCGCTTAAAAAAGCCGGCTATAATTTCCCGGCCGGAGGGGGGTCGGTGCGCATGAAGGAGAATGTTGCCCTGGCTTTTGAGCTGCTCCACCCGCAGGATGACCTTCATACGAAGCTTGCCGAGGCCATCCAGAGCGATTGGACGCAGATGGGGATCAGTGTGACCCTCAAATCCGTCCCCTACGACGAGCTGGTGAACAATTACCTGAACGGTCGCCTGTACCAGGCTGCCCTGGTCGACCTGAACCTGGCGCGCTCCCCCGACCCTGATCCTTATCCCTTCTGGCATCAGGCGCAGGTCACCGGTGGTCAAAACTATTCAAAGTGGGATAACCGCCAGGCCAGCGAATACCTGGAAGAGGGGCGTGTCACGGTAGACATCGGCGAGCGCACCCGCCTGTACCGCAATTTCCAGGTGCTCTTCAGCCAGGAGCTGCCTGCCCTGCCCTTATTTTACCCGGTCTACACCTACGCCGTCAGCCCCGAGGTCCAGGGCGTGCGCGTCGGCCCGATGTTTGACCCCAGCGACCGCTTCAACACCATTTCTAGCTGGTTCCTGCTCGCCAGGCGCACGGCGGGTCAAACCACCACCCCCGAGATCGTCATCCCCACGCCAACTCCATAATGTTATCGAGTGCGGTATCTCTGCTACCGCTGATAACCACGTCGTCAGAGACGACGTACTCTCGGAGGCAATGGAGCATGGTATATCTAGTGCGAGGTAGATCAGGACGCCAATCTCGCCTATATCAGGAGGAAATAATGTCACCCAAAAAGCAGAAAACCGCTAAGCCGGTCCCTACCTCAGGACAAAATCCCCACTTTCCCGGCCCTATCCGGGTCAGCGCCAATGGGCGCTATTTTGTGGACACCAATGACCAGCCCTTCTTCTGGCTGGGCGATACCGCCTGGCCCTTGTTCACCCAATATCCTAAGGAAGACGCCGAGAAATACCTGGTGAACCGCTCTCAAAAGGGGTTCACCGTCATCCAGGGCGTATTGGGCTGGGGAGGCGGGACATTCTTTGAGACTCGGACACCGGGCCCGAACTACGCCGGTCACCAGCCCTGGCATGACGATCCTGCTCAGCCCAATCCCGCTTTCTTCGAACACGTTGATCACCTGGTCAGGTTTGCTGCCGACCATGGCCTGGTCCTGGCGATGCTCCCCACCTGGGGCTACTATGTCAGCGATATCAAAGTATTTAATACTGACAACGCCAGGGTCTACGGCAGGTGGCTTGGGGCACGCTATAAAGATGCACCCAACATCGTTTGGATCAACGGCGGTGACCGCATCCCCACCCGCTGTGAGCCCGTTTACCGGGCCCTGGCACAAGGGTTGCGCGAAGGTGATGGCGGTGCGCACCTGATCACCTACCACCCCTGCGGCTGGCGTTCCTCAGCTCAGTTCTGGCACCAGGAAGACTGGCTGGACTTCAATATGATTGAGACATGGACCGAATGGGCCAAGGTTTACCCGGCTGTGTTGAGCGACAGCCTGCTGCTGCCGACCAAGCCGGTAGTTCTCGGTGAAGGGGCCTATGAGAACGGACCGGAATACCCCCAGGGCCCGGTAACCCCGCTCATCGTCCGGAGACAGGCCTGGTGGGCCTTCATGGCTGGTGGTTTCTTCACCTACGGTCAGAACCAGATGTTGCGGATGGAACCGGGCTGGACCTCCACTTTCGACAC
>CAZPWU010000300.1:0-3983 GCA_964590325.1 uncultured Anaerolineaceae bacterium
TCGGTTTTTTAAGGAAGGGTTGTTGGTGATGATTCGAGATCCGTGACGAGTGATCCGTGATCCGCGATATTCACGCTTCGCATTTCATGCCTCACACTCCCCGTTCTATGTCTTTTTACTGTCGAATGGCGATGTGATAGCGCCAGGCGTATTTTATCCACGATTACGTGCACAGGTTTCAACCGTAAGGCCAGCAGGACCAGGACGATGACACCGAAAAGGATCGGCTGACCGATATTGCCCTGTAACCTGAATATATCCCCTTTAAGTGACCAGGCGTAGTGTAAGATGATCAGTACAACTGCCAGGTAAACGAGCCGGTGCAGGTGTTTCCAGTTCTTACCCAGGTGCTTCATCCACCATTTATAAGAAGTGATCGCCATCAGAAGCAAGATCAAAAAAGCAGCCAGGCCCACTAACGCGAAGGGTTGTTTAAGAATTATATTTTTCAGCCGAGTCCAATCGAAGCCATAATCCAGCCCGATGAAGATCAGCAGGTGGGCAGTGGCATATAAAAAAGCGTATACCCCCAATGCACGCCGGATTTTAAGTACCTGGTGAAACCCGAACAGGTAGTTGATCGGTGTGCATGCCAGCGAGAGCACCAATAAGACCAGGGCATATTTACCGGTGCGCTGGGTAAGAGCCTGGATTGGGTCAACGGTCAGGTTGCTATGGTAATAATCCCAGGTCAACAAGGCAGCCGGTAACCAGGAGCCGATGTGAGTGACGACCTGTAACCGGGTGAAGCGGAGCTTCATCAGAAGTTCTTTCTCAGGTCCATGCCCGTATACAAGCTGGCGACCTGATCGCTGTAACCGTTGAACATCAGAGTTGGGCGACGGTCTAACTCACCGATCCGACGCTCGGTAGCCTGCGACCAGCGCGGGTGGTCCACATTAGGGTTGACATTGGAATAAAACCCATATTCGTTCGGTGCCACTGTGGACCACAAGGTGGATGGCTGCTTATCCACCAGCTCGATGATGACGATGGCTTTAATACTCTTGAAACCGTATTTCCATGGGACGACCAGGCGCAGTGGAGCACCATCCTGCGGAGGCAAGGGCTTACCATACAGACCGGTAGCCAGGATAGTGAGATCATGCATGGCTTCGTCCAGCCGCAGGCCCTCTTGGTAAGGCCATGGGTAAGAGTTAATGTGCTGGCCTGGCATCTGATCGGGGTCTAATACCGCATCAAAGCGGACAAATTTTGCATCGCCGGTTGGTTCGGCATCTTTTAATAGGTTTGATAGTGGAAAACCCAGCCAAGGGATGACCATTGACCAGCCCTCAACACAACGCAGACGGTAGATCCGTTCTTCCTGAGGGTATTTCTTTAGCAAGTCCTCTATGCTGATGGTTGCTGGCTTATTCACTAACCCTCCGACACGCACAGTCCAGGGAGAAGTTTTGAAATTTACCGCCAGGTTTGCTACTTCATCTTTTGCGGTTGAGAACTCGTAGTAGTTGTTATAATGTGTGACCGATTCGTAGGGGGTTAAGGGATTTCCCAACTCATCGGTCTGAGCACTGACGTGCAAGTCTGGTGGTTCGGTAGCTGCTGGAGCTTGTGGAGCGACCAGTTGCCCCGTGCAGGCTGCCAACAGAGCCGCCGCGCCTGCGAGCCCCATCATCTTTATAAATTCTCTGCGAGAGAGGTATATATGCTCCGGTGTGATTTCAGATGGTTTGATCGGGATTGATGTAAATTGTTCCGTTTGTTTCATCGGTTGTACCTATCACAATCTTAGAATGTCGAATAACGCACTCGACAGGACTATTATGGATGCTATCGTACCACGATAGTGAATAAAAGGGAAGATTAAGGGACTAATAAGGGATATTTAGTCCAATATTGTGAGATGAAGGTTCGTCCAGAGAAGATGCTGGAGTGAGGCATCCCCTTTATTTTCTTGCTAAGACGATCTCAACCGCTAATCCCCATAATGAGCTGATCGTCGCTTCCCGAATATTAAAACCGGCTTCTTCGAGAGCTTTTTGTACGAAAATCGGGCTGCAGTCAAGTATCCTGGGGAAATGTTCATGCCCCCATTCGTAGAGGTCTCTCATCCAGGTCCCAGGCCCGGTCTTTGAAAGGGACACAACACAGATTCGTCCTCCTTCCTTCAGAACGCGATGGCATTTATCAAGTACCTGGTGGATTTCTGCTGTGTCGAAAAGCTCGAGGGTGAAGCCGGAGAATAGAGCATCGAAGAAATCAGCCCGGTAAGGAAGCTCTGCTGCATCTCCGCACAGCAACTCCACCCTCTGTGTAAAACCAGCTTTTTTTACCCTCTCCCGGGCGATATCCAGCATGCGGGGGGAGAGGTCTATGCCGTAAACCTTGCCGGATTCACCGACGGACTGCGCCAGAGCCAGGAGGTCATGCCCGGTGCCAAAGCCGATCTCCAGTGCGATATCGCCAGCGGTCACATTGAGTTTTTGCACGCCGATGGCTCTCAAGCGCCTCTCTCCAGGACCGCTGATCCAGTCGTACCAGCGGCTGAGTCTATCGTAGTTAGTCCGGGTCTCTTGCTTTGAGTTTAGGACGCGGCTGATGTGAGGCTCTTTGTCGATCATTTCATCTTCAGCCCTTGATCGGGTGTCATTTAAGTGCAACTCCCACCGGCGTACGCGCTATTGCTCCCTCCTCTGGCTCGATGCGGCTCATGGCGTACTCAGCCAGGGCAGTAATGGTCAGGCTGGGATTGATACCGGGATTGGCGGGGACGATCGAGCCATCGACCACGTACAGGCCGGGATAATTGTGTACCTGGCAGTCCAGGTCGATCACGCCGTCCTGGTCGTTGCGCCCAAAGGGGCAGCCACCCAGGATGTGGGCGGTCAGTGATTTATTAAACAATGCCTCGTTCATCGAACCTGCTGGGATACCTTTGATCCTCTGGGAAAAGTCATATGCCAGCCGGTGGCCTATCTCAGTCCTGCCGGGTATAGTATGTTCCTGATCGGGAGATGATACCAGGTTGCGTCGGAAGAGGGTGAGCAGACTGCGGTCTAGGCGTATGTGCATGCGGTTGTCCTCGGTCTGCATGACCATCAGGATGGTAGTATGCTGCGCCCAACCCGGTAAGACGTAGGTCTTAAGAAATTCAATTGGGTGCCTGAGAAAATGCCCTAATAGCTTAAGCAAACACACGGATACTTTATCACCCGATTCGACCAATGGTCCCGATAAGAAGCGCATCAGCGACGAACCCGCCGGGTAACGTACCGGCTCAATGGCGGTCACTGGGTCGGTGTGGAAGATCGAGGTGATCGAAATACCTTTAGAGTAGTCCGTCTGATCATCCTGGCCGTAAGAGCCCACAAACCCCTCACTGTTCGTGCGTACAAAGGACCCCAGACGGTTGGATATCTTGGGGAGCGAGTGGGTTATATCACGGCAGCGGAACAGCAGGCGTTGGGTGCCCAGCGAACCGGCTGCGCAGATCACCCTGCGTGCTCGAACCTGCCGTTCATGCTTAAATAGCAGAGCTGTTGAGCTGCGGTAAATGATTTCATAACGTGCGCCATCTGCTTGCCCTGGGGGCAGGGAGTGAATGTCGCGTACCTCACATTCGGGCCATATTTCAGCACCCCATTTCTCAGCCAAATAGAGGTAGTTCTTGTCCAGGGTGTTCTTAGCGTTGTAGCGGCAGCCGACCATGCAACCACCGCATTGGATGCAGGCACTGCGGGAAAGTCCTTGACCTTCAAAATAAGGATCAGGCATCTCATGGCTTTCTAGACCGGGTTCGCCGAAATATATGCCCACATCCGTCGGGTGAAACGTTGAACCCATGCCCATCTCGTCGGCAATCTCTTTGAGGGTGACATCTGCAGGCCACAGGCGTGGATTAGGAGAAACCCCCAGCATCTGCCGGGCGGTATCGTAATTGGGCTGCAAGACTGTCTTCCAATCCGCCAGATGCTTCCAGGAGGGATTTTCGAAGAGACTATCATCCGGCTGCATGAGCA
>CAZPWU010000301.1:0-3963 GCA_964590325.1 uncultured Anaerolineaceae bacterium
TTCGATTTTGATATTTTGAGCGTTTAAACTAGGAACAGGTTCCTCTACTGTCGGGAAATATAGTCGCTCGGTGTATTCCTTGACCATGCGGGCCATACTGAATTGCGGCGCAATGGTGCGGATAGACTCCTTCATCCGACCTATCCATTCCCCCGGCAGACCGTCGGCAGACCGTTCGCTATAATATAATGGTACAATTTCGTTTTCCAATGTATCGTAAAAGCTTTTCGCATCGGCCTCATCTTGCTGATTGGGATCAGCATATTCCGTATCATCGCCGATTGCCCAACCATTCTTTCCGTTAAACCCCTCTCGCCACCAACCATCTAAAATGGAGAAATTAAGCGCACCGTTCAGCGCGGCCTTTTGCCCTGATGTACCCGAGGCCTCATTTGGACGGCGAGGCGTGTTTAACCATATATCTACCCCCTGGACGAGGTATCGCGCCAGGTTTATGTCATAATCATCCAGGAATACCAAGCGCCCTCCATTTTCAGCTTTCTTTACCGCCCGATATACTTCCTGGATGAGCAGTTTAGCAGGTTCATCTGCCGGATGGGCTTTTCCAGCGAAAATAATTTGTACAGGCATGTTGGGCCGATTAAGGATCTTCAGTAAACGAGCCAAGTCGCGTAAGATGAGATTGGCGCGTTTATAGGTCGCGAAACGGCGGGCAAAACCAATCGTTAATGCGTAAGGGTCTAGCAATACCCCAGAAGCAACAACCTGTACCGGGTGTACACCCCCAATGATCCACTGGTCGCGAGCGCGTTCGCGCATGTACGCCACTAATTTCCGCTTGAGATGCTGCCTGACTGCCCATAAAACCGCATCCGGGATTTCTTCTATCCCCTCCCAGGTTCCTGGATCATCAATATGTTCGATCCAATCCGATCCCAGGTAATGATCATATAATTGGTGCAGACGACGTGCCAGCCAGGTTCCCGTATGGACACCGTTGGTGATATATGTGATCGGTACCTCCTCCTCACGAACGTCGGGCCATATGAAATGCCATATCTTACGGGTCACCTGTCCATTAATTTCGGATACTGCATTCCGTTTTCCTGAAAGACGGAGGGCCAGCACTGGCATACTAAACGTCTCTCCACCCCAGGGTTGGCGGTTGCGTGCCATGTCGATAAATTGATCTCGAGTTAGACCGAGATCAGGCCATAGATTGGAAAAATATTTATCGATGAGCCAGAGTGGGAATTCGTCGCTGCCTGCTGATACCGTGGTATGCGTGGTGAAAATAGTCGAGTTACTAATTAAATGGGTAGCTTCCTCGAATGAATGACCAGCGGCCACCAATTCACGGCTGCGCTCCAGAGCCATGAAAGCTGAATGACCCTCGTTCATATGCCAAACCTTCGGGTTATAGCCTAAGACACGCAAGGCGCGCACTCCTCCCAACCCGAGGATAATCTCTTGAGAGATACGTAATTCCAGGTCGTTGCTGTATAGACGTGCCGTCAATTCCCGGTCTGTAGGGTTATTTCCTTCGACATTCGTATCCAGCAGATAAAGTGGTAGCCGCCCGACATGAACCTCCCATAGTTTGGCCAGAACTTCCCTTCCCGGGAGCTCAACGGATATCGTCAGAGGTTTACCTTGTGAGTCTACAATCGGCAAGACCGGCAGTTCTTCAAATTTTAAATACATATAACGGGCTTCCTGCCAGCCATCCTCCGTGATATGTTGGATAAAATAACCTTGGGTATAAAGAAAGCCTATGGCAACCATCGGCAGTCCCAGGTCACTGGCTGCTTTCAGATGGTCACCAGACAGAACACCTAACCCCCCTGCATAGAACGACAGTGTTTCATGGAGTCCGAACTCAGTCGAAAAATAGGCAATGGGTCTATTACGATATTCAGGGTGTGTACGCAGGACCCAGGTGTCCTTAACCTCCATATAATCGTCAAAAGCTTTCAGGATCCGATCATAATAATCCAGGTAGTAACGGTCGTTAGTCAGTGCATTTAAACGGGTACGCCCCACTGATCGCAAGAAGCGCACCGGATTATGGTAAACACGCTCCCATAAATTTATATCGATACGGGCAAATAAACGCTGTGCATCCGGATTCCAGGTCCACCACAGGTTGTAAGCTAATTTCCCGAGTCTACTGATGCGCCTGGGTAAAGTAAATTGAGTGGGAATTTCTGCACGGAATGATTCCATTGTGTTGATATCCCTTCTTCGCAATGTTTAGGCGGCTTTAATCATACCACGCCGATAATACTATTGGGTCTCTGGGATTTACCGTGGAAAGGGTCATCCACCCCAGAAATTCCCAAAGAGCCTAACTATTTGGCCTCAGCCGGTAATTTCTGCGGTAGCAGACCCATCACATCCACATAGCTGGGTCTTCACCATGTAAATTCTTGAAGAGCCATTTTTACTACAAAGCCTTTAGCCTGAGCATATCGTTGATTTTATATAGCCGAACTTGCCACATGTATCCTACAGCGATACAATAGGACATTACCTGTCCTGGAGAATAATAGGTGCCCCAAACTGTCCAACTCTTTATCACCTGTATCCTTGATACACTTTATCCTGAGACAGGTGAGGCTGTGGTGCGGGTGTTGGAGCGTGCAGGTGTCACGGTTGATTTTCCACGCGGGCAAACCTGCTGCGGGCAGCCGGCTTTCAATGCCGGGATGCGCTCCCAGGCACGACAGATGGCGATTCACACCATCCGGGTTTTTGAAGCTGCCCCCGGACCCATCGTGATTCCCTCAGGTTCCTGTACGGCCATGATCCGCCATAGCTATCCCGAGCTTTTTTCCGGAGATCCCAAATGGTTGCCGCGCGCCCAGGCATTAGCTGCACGCAGCTTTGAATTTAGCGAATTCCTGGTGGATGTCCTAGGTGTAACTGACATTGGGGCACGCTTTCCGGGACCTATCACCTATCACTCCTCCTGCCACCTGCTGCGTGAGCTAGGCGTGGACCAGCAGCCACGCGCACTGTTGGCTGCAGTTCGAGAAGCAGAATTCATCGAGCTGCCTTATACCCAAGATTGCTGCGGTTTTGGCGGTGTATTTTCGGTAGAACACCCCGAAATATCCACAGCCATGTTGGATAGGAAGATCGCCAACATCGAGGCGAGCGGTGTGCCGATTGTAGTCTCCTGCGATGCCGGCTGCCTGACCAACATCAACGGCGGCCTGCACCGGCGTGGCAAGCCTCAGAGGGTAGTGCATATCGCTGATGTTTTGGATAAAACATGAAACAGATGGTCACCCGCTGGCATAAGGGCTGGGCCAGCCTGCTGCTACCCGGTATAGCTGATTGTTAGCACGTAGTGTTTACCGGCGTCAATTGTCAACCATTTAAACCGTACCTCTCTCCGCTTGTCTCATGCCCGACCCGTTCCGCACGCACATCAACTCTTCGCTGGCAGACCCCAACCTGCAGGCAGCATTGGACAACAATGCCGAGCGTCGAAATAAGCTTCGCCAGGAAGCCTTCACTTCTCTGCCAGGCCATCAGGCACTGCGAAAGCGCGCTCATGAAGTGCGCGCCGAGGTCATCGCCAACCTGGATCGTTATTTAGAGCAATTCATCGCCCAGGTGCAGTCAAATGGGATGATTGTCCACCACGCCGCGGATGCATTTCAGGCTGTCCAATGCGTGCTGGACATTGCCCATCAAAACGGGGCGAAATTAATCGCCAAATCAAAATCGATGTTGAGCGAGGAGATTAACCTCAACCATGCCTTGGAAGCAGCTGGCTTGCAGGTAGTGGAGACAGACCTGGGCGAATATATCGTCCAATTACGCGGCGAACGCCCATCACACATCATAACCCCTGCCGTACACCTGCGCCGTGCAGATGTCGGCAAGCTCTTCAACGAAAAGTTGGGCATGCCCCTGACTGACGATGTACCCACCATGACAAATGTGGCTCGTCATAAGCTGCGTCAGGTATTTCTCAATGCCGATATAGGT
>CAZPWU010000302.1:0-3946 GCA_964590325.1 uncultured Anaerolineaceae bacterium
TTGCCGGTTCATTGACAATTCACCAAGAGCTGGAAGATACTATTTCAGCATTTAAGCATGCTGAAGCCGCCATTACCTTTTCTTCAGGATACGTCACCAATCTGACAGTTGTGTCGACCCTGTTAGGTCGAGAAGATTGTGTTATTTCAGATAAATTGAACCATGCAAGCATCGTGGATTGGTGCTTGATGTCGGGGGCCAAGTTTGTTCGTTTTCGCCATAATGATATGGATGCTCTAGAAATACGTTTAAAGCAAGCTCAGCCAGGGACTGCAAAGCTGGTAATTACTGATGCGGTATTCAGCATGGATGGGGATATAATCAACCTCCCAAAAATAGTCGAGTTATGCCA
Organism: uncultured Anaerolineaceae bacterium; assembly: GCA_964590325.1. Classification (GTDB taxonomy): domain Bacteria; phylum Chloroflexota; class Anaerolineae; order Anaerolineales; family UBA4823; genus CAZPWU01. Next base: position 353 of record CAZPWU010000302.1, read on the forward strand.
AAAGTATCATGCCTGGTTAATGGTCGATGAAGCCCATTCGGTGGGTGTTTTAGGCGCTACTGGGCGGGGTGTCGAAGAATATTATGACCTCGACGGAGCTGTAGATATTAAAATGGGGACCTTAAGTAAGACTATCCCCTCCGTAGGAGGTTATGTTTCAGGACGAAAGGATGTTATTGAATATTTACGTCACACAAGTAGAGCCTATATTTTCTCGGCAGCTCTTCCTCCAGCACAGGCTGCAGCGGCGAATGAAGCGTTTAATGTAATCCTCGACGAACCTTGGCGAATAAAAAAGCTGCAGGCGAATACGAAACAGTTCATCAGTGGTTTAAAGCATAGGGGCTTAAATACGATGTTAACCGAAACCGCCATCGTACCAGTATTATGCGGGGCTGATGAAAACGCTTATATGGTGACGCGGTATGCTCAAGAGAACGATGTTTTTGTGCTTCCGGTTGTATCGCCGGCTGTTCCGCCTGGATCAGCACGATTACGGGCTACAGTTACAGCAGCTCATGAACCTGACGAAATAGAGCATGCGATGGAAGTGATTGCACAGGCAGCCAGACAGGTCGGTGTCTTACACTAACAAACCCATGCCGACATTATTCCTCAAGTCTGGGCGTGAAAAACCCCTCCTTCGCCACCACCCATGGATTTTCTCTGGATCGGTGGTGGATGTTCACGGTGAGCCAAGCTTAGGGGAAACTGTCGATGTTCGAAACTCAAAGGGAGATTTTTTAGCTTGGGCGGCTTATAGCCCACATTCGCAAATCCGCGCCAGAGTCTGGTCGTGGGACGAGGCGGATGTCATTGATGCGGAATTTTTTCGTAGACGTTTGACAAAATCCATATCTGCGCGTGCAAAAATTATATTAAACCAAAGCTCCAGTGGACAGGATGCCACACGCTTGGTTTATGGGGAATCTGATGGTTTGCCTGGTTTGGTTGTCGATCGCTATGGCGATACAATCGTGGTCCAATTCCTGGCAGCCGGTGTCGAATACTGGCGAGATACGATTGTTGATCTCATTCTTGAACTCGTTGACACAAGTAGGATATATGAACGGTCTGATGTAGATGTCCGAATATTAGAGGGATTGGCTCTTCGCAATGGCCTTTTAAGGGGAAGTGAACTTGAAGATAATATTTTAATACACGAGAATGGGTTAAAATTATGGGTTGATGTTAAAAATGGTCATAAAACAGGTTTTTACCTGGATCAACGGTTTAACCATTTACAAGTGGGTGCCTTAGCTGCTGATCGCCAGGTATTGGATTGTTTCGCATATACCGGTGGATTCACAGTATCTATGCTGGCAAGCGGAGCAGCTTCTGTAGTAGTAGTTGACACATCCGTTAACGCCCTGGCCTTAGCTCGTGAGAATGTGAAGGTCAATAACCTGCCCTTAGACCGTATTGAGTGGATTGAGGGAGACGTATTTCAGAAATTACGTTATTTCAGGGATATCGGTCGTCAGTTCGATCTGATCGTGCTGGACCCACCGAAATTCGCACAAACCGCTTCACAAGTTGCTCAAGCTGCGCGCGGCTATAAAGACATCAACCTCCTAGCCTTTAAATTACTACATTCGAATGGTTTATTGGTCACATTTTCGTGTTCTGGGGGTGTAAATGAGGACTTGTTTCAAAAAATAGTTGCTGGAGCTGCCCTGGATGCTGATGTTGAGGCCCAAATTATTAAACGCTTACATCAAGGACCAGACCATCCGGTCGCCTTAAATTACCCTGAGGGGGCTTATCTAAAAGGGTTTATTATCAGAGTTTTGTGAGAATATATTCATCAGCCAATTGCTTACTTGATTCTCAGGCTATACTTTACTCCAATTTACGCATGTTCGGCTTAAATAACCAGATGAGCATGGCAAAAGCCAACAATACCAGTGCATTTATAGTTATGGTCATTGGTTCACCGATCCACGACGCCATTATTCCGGCCAGGAGAGAACCTAATGGCATTGCACCAAAAAAAATCAGTGTGTAAATGCCCATCACACGACCTCGCAGTTGATCATTTACATATGTTTGGACCATTGCATTGGTTGTATTAGCTAATGTCATAAAGCCCCAACCGCAACCGACGAGCGCAGCCATAGAAAATGGTAACCAATGGACATTCGCAAATATAATCATAATTCCAGGCAATGCGAAGCTCCCGATAGTCCACAACTTCCCCTTTATATTCTTACGTCCTGATGCAGCGATCATCAACGCACCAATTAATGCTCCTGCCCCACGAGATGAGAGCAGCCATCCGTTGGTCTGTGCATTGCCTCTGAGAATCACAACTGACCAGGCTGGCATTAAGGTCATCATGCCCAATCCAAATAAGCTTATGATACCTATATTAGTAATCAGCATGCGGATAATATCATGTGATTTAACATAAGTAAGCCCAGCAATCAAGTCCCGTGTCATCGACGTATTAAATTCTTTTTTAGGGAGTGGTCTAATATTCATAAGCAATAATGCAATAATAACTGCGATGAATGAAAATCCATTGATGGAAAAACACCATGCGGGTCCGAGCAGTGCATAAGCAAATCCAGCTACTGCCGGGCCGACAACTGTAGCTGTGTTAAACATGGTTGAGTTTAGTGCTATAGCATTGGTCATATCCTCGCGATCCACCATTTCAAGTACGAATGATTGACGTGCAGGAGCATCAAACGCATTAGCTATACCCAAAAGGAAGGCCATGAATATAATTTCCCAGGGTTGAATAAGGCTAGTGGAGGTAAGTGCTGCCAGGATAAAGGCCAATAGCATCATGGAGATTTGCGTAATAACCAATAATGTGCGTCTTGGTAGTCGGTCAGCAATCACCCCACCATGCAAAGTGAATAGCCAGGAAGGTAAACCAGAGGCAAAACTGACGTAACCGAGATATGCAGCAGACTGTGTTAATTGGTAAACCAGAAATCCCTGGGCAGTCGATTGCATCCAGGTCCCAACGAGGGATATTAATTGGCCTGCAAACCATAAACGATAATTACGATATCTTAGCGCAGTAAATGTCTCACTTGCTCGCAGACCTACCATATTACATTCTAGGCTCCTAATAAAAAAATGTGCTGCTTTTACATTATCTCTGGATAGAGCAGCACATCTCTCATGAATTTAGATTTATGGATTGGCTATGTTTAACCTGATCGATAAATTTCTCCATCCTTGTATAATGAGATCCCTGCCAATAGATTTGACCGCAACCGTGGCAGATATGAAACTTATTGTAATATTTCTTTGTCAATGGTTCCAGGCGATCGATAACCTCCCCCTTATCAACCGGCTGAAGTAAATCGTTGCACCGCATGCAACGTCGAAATGGGGTTATTTTATGATATAAGTTGAAACGTTTAAGGATTTCAATTACCTGTTGACGAGGGACTTTTACTCGCACCCAATATCCATTTCTAATAACACTTCTCATGAGCAGACGACGATCGCGAGTTAATAAGATCCGATCTTCCTGGCTCGCGATGATTGCTAATTCATCATCTTGAAAATCATTCCGATATAAAGTATCAAAGCCCATCATACGCAGGTAATTGGCTAACCTGCCTAAATGAT
>CAZPWU010000303.1:0-3942 GCA_964590325.1 uncultured Anaerolineaceae bacterium
TTGAAGATGCCGACCTGCCCACAAGTCCCAGGCACGCTGCACCGTGTCGCCCAGGGTTTCACCTTTAAATAACCACAGGTCCATTAACCCATCATCCAGGCGCGCATCCGGAGAGAGCATAGCCAGGCCACCCGCATAAAGATGAATATTACTGACCGCGGCCAATATAAAATGACCGCTGACCAGCGTGCCATCCGCCTCCGCCCGCAGGCTCATGCCATGCCAGAAGCTGGCATTCCAGACCGTTCCCGCAGCATATTGGACGAGGGCAAAGTGTTTTTCCCAGCGGCCGCGCGGCTCGAGATGGTGGACGACGAAGCCATCTAAACCAACACCGGCCCACAGCAAGAAGTAACGGTTGTTGCACTGCCCGATATCGGTGGTATGTACCGTGGCAGTGACCAGCCGTTGAGCACTCTCCTCCAGCGCCAGCCAGCGTGTCCAGCTTAACCCTGGCAGACCGAGCTCTTGAGCCCAGACGTTGGCAGTCCCTGCAGGCAGCACACCCAATGCGGTATCGGTACCGACCAAACCAGCCACAGCCAGGTTGATCGAGCCATCACCCCCGACGACGAACAGGGCATCCATACGCTTCCGGGCAGCCAGTTTTGCCAGGCGGGTTATGTGTTTTCCGCTGCGGGTCTGTAAAAGACGGATATCCCAACCGCTCTGGCGCAGGACATTTGCGGCACGCTCAGCGAGCAACCCCGAGGGAAATCGACCCGAGTAAGGGTTATAAACTAGAAAACCGCGTGGCATGGATGGATTTTACTATATAAATAAAATCGTGCTAGAATATGACCGAGAATGCCTGAACTAAACCTCCTCAATAACCGTTATCAGCTCGAACAGCGCCTGGGCAGTGGAGGCATGGCGTTTGTCTACCGCGCCCGCGATCTGATGCTGGAGCGTACCGTTGCTATCAAGGTCTTGCGGGAGGATTTCTCGAACGACCCGGCCTTCCGCGAACGCTTCCGCCAGGAAGCCAAAGCAGCAGCTAACCTTTCGCACCCCAATATCGTCACCATCCACGATTTTGGCCTTGACGCCGGACACCTGTTCCTCGTCATGGAGTACGTACCCGGCACTGACCTCAAGTCCATGATCCAACAACGCGGACACTTTACGGTTGAGGAAACATTGCACCTCATGGTGCAGGCCTGCGCCGGGATCGGTTACGCCCACCGGGCCGGGCTGGTGCACTGTGATGTCAAACCCCACAACATGCTGATCACCCCCGACCAGCGCCTGAAAGTGACCGATTTTGGGATCGCACGCGCCCTGGCATCGATCCACCCGGACGAAAAAACCGATGTCGTCTGGGGATCCCCGCAGTTCTTCTCACCCGAACAGGCTGCCGGGGCCGCGCCTTCACCGGCCTCAGATGTCTATTCGATCGGCGTGATCATGTATGAAATGCTCACCGGTAGGCTGCCTTTTATAGCAGCTTCGGCAACTGAGCTGGCATTGCTGCACCGCCGGGCTGCTCCCCCACCACCCAGCCGGCTCAATCCGGATATCCCGGAACCGCTAGAGAAAATTGTCCTCAAGGTCTTATCGAAAGAACCATCCGCGCGCTACCGTACCGCTGACCAATTGGGCCGCGTGCTGATGACCTTCAGCCGTCCAACCCGGGCAGTGCCCGTCCCGGACATCTCCCGCCAGCCAATGACACCTCTCGTAAAACCTGAGCCGGTGCGACCTGCGCCAGCGCGCGCGGTAGTCGCAGAACCGCCCGCCTCTCAGGCAGCACCAGTCTACCAACCACCCATAGTGGAACCGGCCAGGACTTATGGGACTGGGGAAAATCCCCTCGATATCGATTGGATAACCTGGGCGTTAGGGCTATTGGCTTTTATCGCCGTTGGAGGTCTGATCCCATTCTGGCTGTGGGTCTACTTATCCTACCATCCACCGGGCAAGTAGGCTGACCCTTGCCAACTCCTCACCCCCCCGAGTATCATACACACATGTCAGGTCCATACCTCATTGCGACATCCATCCTTTCAGCCGATTTCACGCGCCTGGGTGAACAAATCGCCGAAGCCGAGGATGCTGGAGCGGATTGGATCCATGTTGACGTGATGGACGGTCACTTCGTGCCCAACCTGACTATGGGCCCGTTCATCGTAGAAGCCTGTCGCCGGGCTACCCAGCTCCCACTGGATGTGCACCTGATGATCGAATCGCCTGAACACCTGCTAACAGACTTCAGCCAGGCAGGAGCCAGCCACCTGACCGTCCATGTGGAAACCTGCCCCAATTTACACCGTACCCTTCAGATGATACGCGAGCTGGGATGTAAAGCCGGTGTCACACTTAATCCGGGTACACCGGCTACTCTCATCGAGCCGGTACTGCACCTGGCTGACCTGGTGCTGGTGATGAGTGTCAATCCAGGCTATTCCGGGCAAACCTTCCTCCCAGAGGTGCTCCCCAAGGTGATGCAGATCCGTCGCAAGTTGGATGAGGTCAACCCCAAGGCTGTGGTTGAGATCGATGGCGGTATAACGCCAACTACCCTGCCTCTGGCGCTCCGAGCTGGAGCACAGGTCTTTGTGACCGCTTATTCGGTTTTCAAGAACCCCGATGGAATTGCTGCTGGGATCCGCGAATTAAGGGAGGCTATGACAGGCTAGCTCTGGCTGGTTAAAAGAAAATCACGGCTTTCGCCGCGATCTTCAACCGGTGAAGATTTTTTTAATAAGATGCTGATAACAGATCAGGAGGTCTTAACCAGCGTGCGAATGCACTTAGTACACAAAACCTTATGCACCTTGCGACCATTCTCAAAGACAGTAACGGTTTGCAAATTGGGACGAAAAGTTCTCCGGGTAGCCGTATTAGACCACGGACGGTTTCGACCAAAACTGGTGGATTTACCACAATGTGCGCACTTAGCCATTTCTCTACATCCTTTCAAGTATACAGCGAATACTATGCTACACAGCCTGCCGTGAGCGGGGCAATCTTACCACAAATCGTAACCTCTATCAAGCTTCGCTGTTAACAATTTACAGAGGCCCCCCATGACTGAAGAAACGACCCCCATTGGAAGTATCCACATCTCTCCGCGGGCAATTGCCACGATAGCTTACCACGCTGCCCGTGAGTCCTATGGCGTGGTCGGTCTGGCACCCAAGAACCTGGCGGACGGCTTGGCTAATGTACTGGTGAAAGATCCAACCCACGGGGTGGAGGTTCAATACGACGGTCAAAAGATCACCATCGACATCTATGTGGTCATCGAATATGGCACCCGCATCAAATCGGTAACCTCGAGCATCGCTAACACGGTCCGCTACCAGGTAGAAAAGGTCATTGGGATACCGATTGATAAGGTTAACGTGCACGTTCAAGGACTGCGGATAAGCGATCTGGACTGACAGGTATGGATTCAAACTTACCGGCATTTTCTACAACTCAGCAGCACGAGGTCCATCATAAACATCCCATTGATGGTCAGATACTCAAACTACTGACCGAAGCCGCCCTGACCTGGCTGCGAACCAACCAAAAGACCGTCAATACCTTGAATGTTTACCCCGTCCCAGATGGGGATACGGGCACCAACATGGTCCTGACCATGCAGGCTGCCTATGAAGAGATCGCTAATATGACTGAACGCAACGCTGGAAAAATTGCCCACGCCATTGCGCACGGCGCCCTGATGGGTGCACGCGGTAATTCCGGCGTCATCCTGTCACAATTGTGGCGCGGCTTCGCCCGTGCGCTGGATGAAAAAGAAATCGTGGATGGTTTAATCCTTGTGAATGCATTTGATGAGGGCCAGAAAACCGCCTATAGAGGTGTAGTCGATCCGGTTGAAGGCACTATCTTAACCGTCGCCAAAGACGTAGCTGCCGAGGCTGAGTACGCGCTTAATGAGCATATTGACGACCCTCATGAGATCCTGGAGCGCGTCGTCCTGGCTGCCGAACA
>CAZPWU010000304.1:0-3926 GCA_964590325.1 uncultured Anaerolineaceae bacterium
AACGGCGATGTACTTTATCGCAGATCACTGATTCCTAGCCCCTATCTTGACCTGTCTTTTCTCTATCTAATGGACTTGTTGAATCCATTTCTACATGTCGTATTCGGTAAAGGATTTCCTCTATTATTTTTCGATTGAAGCCGATCAAGTCTGCTACCAGCCCGATGAGGAACACCTGAAAACCCACGATCATCAGAACAGCCGCCAGGATAACGGATTGGATATGTCCCGCACCCTGGTGATTCAGGTAAAAGTACAGATAGCGCAGACCCCAGAATAGGCCTCCCAGGATCATCAAGGCACTGATGGCTGTAAACACTCGCAGTGGGCGGTACATGGTATATGCGCGAAGGATCGTCGATGTCGAAGCAGCCATGAAGTGGGGGATGTTGCGCATCAGCCGCGAAGGGCGGGTTTGCGGGTTGGTGCGTACCGGTACATATTCGACAACCAGATGTTTTGCTCCAGCCTGGATCAGCGTTTCGAGGGTATAGGAATATTCGCTGAGCACCAGTGTCCTCAGTGCAGCATCCCGGCTGATGGCACGGAAACCGCTGGTGGCATCGGGGGTATCCACGCCGGAGGCCTGGTGAATTACCCAACTGCCCAGACGCTGTAAGATCCGCTTGCAAGGTGAGAAAGATTCCAGGGTAGCCACACCGCGGTCCCCGACGACCAGCTCGGCGCGACCGTTAAGGATAGGTTCCACCAGGCGTTGGATATCTTCGGATTGGTATTGGTTGTCGGCGTCAGTATTGACGATGATATCAGCACCTAATTTCAGGCAGGCCTCCAGCCCGTTTATGAAGGCAGCTGCCAGACCCTGATGGCTGGGAAGTTTCACGAGGTGGTGCACACCAGCCTCCCGGGCGATCTGGGTCGTTTCGTCGGTGCTGCCGTCATCGATGATCAGGTATTCCAGGATATCTACGCCGGGGATGCAGCGCGGAAGAGACTGCACGGTATGCGCCAGGGAGCTGGCTTCATTGTAGCAAGGGATCTGAATAATCAGTTTCAAAGGATTGTCGAGGTTCTATAAAAGGTTCGGGTTGGGGAAGATGACCTTTAGTATACCATTTTTACCTGTGATATAATCCAGGCGTCTGTCGTTAATGGGAGAACATGGGATGCATACAAACCTGTAGAGTAATTTTTAATCCGGTATACACACCCGTTGGTTTTAACAACCGGGGGTAGTATGCCCTCGGTTTTTGTTTCTTCTACAGGAGTTATCGTATGCTTACCGCTCATCATATTTCCAAATCTTACGGCATAAATCAAGTCCTGAAAGATGTCGGCTTTACCATCAACGTCGGTGAGCGCATTGGGTTGATCGGTCCAAACGGCTGTGGTAAGACGACGTTACTACGTATCCTGGCGGGGGAGGAGGTCCCCGACGAGGGGATGGTGGCCTTAACCCGCCCCAACCTGCGGATGGGGTATCTATCCCAGGGTTTTGAGATCGATCCTCAACTGTCGGTTGCCGAGGTGGTTAGCCAGGCAACTGGAGACATACGATCGATGGAAGCCACGATGGTAAACCTGGCGAAAGCCCTCGAAGATAATCCGCAGGATGCTAATTTACAGAGTCTCTATGACGATGTGTTGCAGCGTTTGCAGCTAGCAACCCGTCTTCCCCCTTCGGCTATTCTGGAACCGCTTGGGTTGGCTGATGTGGCTGATGAGCGCCCCGTAAGCACACTCAGTGGGGGGCAGAAGACGCGCCTGGGGATTGCCCTGGTGCTGCTCAGCGATCCATCGCTGCTACTACTAGATGAACCCACCAACCACCTCGATATTCAAATGCTCGAATGGTTGGAAGATTGGCTGAGGGACTTCCGTGGAGCAGCCTTGCTTGTCTCCCATGACCGCACCTTCCTTGACCTTACAGTGACCGGGATCCTGGAACTTGATTCTCAGACGCACACGGTTACCTCCTACGTCGGTAACTACAGCGATTACCTTGAACAAAAACAGATCGAAAGGGAATGGCAGTGGCAGGCATATTCCGACCAGCAGGAGGAGATCGTCCGATTGAAGAACGCTGCCCGTCATTTGCGCGGGTTGGCAAAGTTCAAGCGTGGCGGGAAGGCAGATACCGGTGATAAGTTCGCCAGGGGATTCTTTGCCAACCGAGGACTTGGGACCATGGGTCGAGCCAAGCATATTGAAAAGCGCCTGGAACGGATACTCACCGAAGAGCGGATCGAAAAGCCCCGCCAATCCTGGCAGATGAAGCTTGAGTTTGGCGCTCCGCTCCATCTCGGGCAGAATGTACTGTCTCTTGATGGGGTTACGGTAGGTTATCCAGGTCATCCCCTCCTCCTGGAAGAGGTTAACTTGCATGTCCGCGTCGGGCAGCGGGTTGTGCTTACAGGCCCGAACGGTGCTGGTAAAACGACTCTCCTGCGTATCATCGCTGGGAAATTAATCCCATTAAAAGGGGATGTACACCTGGGGCCAAGCGTGAGGTTGGGATATATGTCTCAGGAGCAGGAGCTATTAGACCCTAACCGTAGTGCTCTTGAGACGATCCTTCATGCAGCTCCATTCAACGAGACTGAAGCCCGCACATTTCTACATCAGTTCCTCTTCAGCGGTGATGATCCGCTACGCCCGGCTCGTGATCTGAGTTATGGCGAACGCTCGCGGTTAGCCTTAGCACTTCTGGTTGCTCAGGGCAGCAATTTCCTGCTCTTAGATGAACCGATCAACCACCTGGACATCCCCTCGCGCTCGCGTTTTGAGCAGGCATTAGCCCGGTTTGAAGGTACTGTGCTTGCCGTGGTACATGACCGCTATTTCATCGATCGCTTTGCGTCGGAAATCTGGCTGGTGGAGGATCATCACATCAAGCCGATATACGCGGACCAATTTTAGGGTATGATTATCGGAGTGATTAGAGAGTGGAAAATTAAGAGAGGTGAGTGATTATTGGTTGTCTTGGGTGGGATAAATAATCCACGCTTTTGTGTGGCATGGAAGTTGCAAATCCATGGTTTAGTCCCCCGAGGTGTAAGGCCGGAAAACAGGGATTTGCGGGGGCTTCGTCCTCGCAAATCCCTGTTTTCAGTATGGAGATAAGTTGATGAAACGTATCCTGGTTTGTCTGTCGATCACTCTGCTCCTGGTCTGCCTGGTCCCGTTGACGTTAGCTGCTGCCAAATTCCCCACAAAACCGCTTAGCGCCGATGGGAGACCAACCCCAACGCCGACCCCCACGGTTCTTTCTGGTGAGGCCGAAAAGGTCCATAGCGCTATCCTGGCCTCGGTGACCGCTGAGCGCGCGAATGTCCTGGGTTTCCTGGTCTACCAAGAGCGGGTGGAGGAGATTAAATTCTCGCAGGACCAGTCCTGGGCACGTGCCTGGCTCATCATGGTTGACCCGCAGACGGGAGAGCCGGTACCCTCTGAGCCCGGTCTGGTGCTGTTGCAGCGTGAAGGAGATAGCTGGCATGTCTTTTTGCCCGAGGACCCCGACTGGCTGAAGGTCGTCAGGACTGCACCGGCAGACTTGTTTCCGGATGAAGAGAAAGCTGTGCAGATCGAAATGTTTACAAAAGCCCAGGTGCAGCTCCCAACCGGACCGCTAACTGGTTACCTTTTGCCCTGGGCAGCGGGTGAGACCCGTTATCTCTCACAAAGTGTCGGACATGACCAATATACTCCCAGTGGAACGGCTCATTTTGCTTTTGATTTTTATGTCCACGAAATGCTGTGGCCCATCTATGCAGCCAAGTCGGGGATTGTGTGGTGGTTTAAATACGATGTCCCCACCTGCTATGAGAATCACTGTGACCAGCCGTTGGGCAACTATATTGTCCTGCAAGACCCAACCACCAACCCTGTCTCCTACCAGCTCTACCTCCATCTGGCTTTTGAAAGCATCCCACCTTCGTTGCGGGAGAGAGGTGCGCCGGTGGTGC
>CAZPWU010000305.1:0-3894 GCA_964590325.1 uncultured Anaerolineaceae bacterium
ATGCCGGCTAAACCCGGTGGGACCGTCTTCGCCAGCGCCGGTACCTCCGCCGCGCTGCCCCAGTAGCTGCCCACCCAAATCGGGTAATCGGGGTCGCCTTGTTCAAACTCGACCCACACCCCAGCCCCGATGGGCGGGACGGTGAACATCCCCATTTGGATACCACCGACCGGAAGGCAAGGCATGGCCCAGCTGGTCAAAGCGATATTTGAAACGTCAGGTACCAAAGCCTGGATACGGCCTTTTTGCTCCGGGTCGATGTTGTTGACCACGGTGCCGCGGTATTTACCGTAGAACTTATGTGAGTTGCTCATGCAGGCACCACAGGTAATGTAGAAATGAGTCCATTGCGCGCTACCGTAAAGCTCTGCTTATACTCGCCGCGCTTGATGTTATGGGTTACACTTTTCACGTAATATAGACCGTCAAATGCCATGCTTGCCCCGCGCACACCCACCAGTTGCCGGGCTTTCAACACCCGTCCATAACGGGTCACATCGAGCGTGCCCGTGCCGGTTACCGCGTCGGCGGTTTTAGCTGCTTTTGCCAGGCCGATCAGCACCGCCTGGATGGGAGAGAGCTTGGCAGACTCGCGGATCGGTTCGATGCCCTTCGGGATAGGTGGGATCAGGCCGAGCGGTGGGTTGAGGGGTGTAATGTCCGGCACTGGGATCGGTATCGGAGTTTTCGTGTTCGGCTCCTGGATGAACAGCACCGGCAGTTTCTTATGCTCTGTATCGAAACTAAAATCCATCGATTCGACGTTGGTATAGGCATCCATATTGATATTCAATGCCGGCTGGGGCTGTCCGACCTTGATCTCCGGACCCCAGTAGGCCACGCTCATCCCCGGGACAGGACCCGGGTTGAGATAGAACACGTAGCCGACATCGTCAGCCAGTTTCATGATGTACTGGAGATCGGTGCCTTGCTGGCGTGGGATGCGGTCAATGGGTATCGGCACATCGAGCATAATGCTGGGAATGACCATCGGCACGACTCCCAACACAGCGTATTTAGCCAGCATAATAAGCACACGTGCCTCGGGTGGCATGGCCGGATAGGGTACCCCATCGAAGGGGATGTAGTCCATAACAGCGGTCAGGTCCACACCTCTGACCGTCAGCCGGGACTTCCCGGAAGTTGTGCCAGGCGACACCTGGTGGTTCGTCATCACGCCATCCATGAGCACCTCTGGGGTACCGTTGACCGTGACGACGATGACCACCCGCACCAGCGGGATGGGGCTGCCTCCTGAGAGCAAGAACAGGGTCTGCAGAGGAGAGTTGTTGCTGAGCGTGAAAACCAGCTCAAAACCACTCGACCGGTCGGTAGAGGTGATGACCTGGACGCTGGTCAGCGCGTCCAGGACCTCCTTAGGAACCGGCACCGGTACAGCCGGTCCGATCATCAGCGTTAGATAGAATCCTTTAAGCATAGGACCAGATCATCAGGTGCTCGCAGGACCCTGGATGCCTTCTGGGAGGGTGATACGCAGCCGCCTTCCAGGCGTCTCGGTCAACTCATCCGGACGCATGGCGTTGTTGGCGTCGCAGATCCTCCAGAATTGCTCTGGGTCGCCCAGGTAAGTCGCAGCGATGATATCCAACCGCTCACCCTGAGTCACAGGGTGCAGGGATAGCAGCGAAAACCGGTTCGCCGGTGGCACGAAACGCCTCCGTAAATAGACGACGGTCCCTCCGTCGGCTGTCTCCAGGGTGGCGGTATCAATCCCGTAATAACGGCTGGTGGGCGGAAATAGGTTAGCCTTCAGGCTCCCGGGTTGTAAGAGAGACTGTAGTGCATCGGGACTCAGGTTCATGGTATGCCACCAATACCCAGCACACTCAGCGTACCTCCTTGCAGCATGCTCGCCAGGCTTTCTTTGGCCTGCTGGTAGGTCATGTACAGGCTGCTGCCTTTATGGGCAAAACCCAGGTCGTTGACATTCAGCACCCGCATCCCCAGGCTGACCTTAGCACGGATCGGGTTGAGGGTCGTATCAAAGGCCTCTTCGGTAATGCTGAACTCGGTCAGGCGCACCGGCAGGATACGGCTCTTGCTCCAGATGAACAAGACCAGCGGCGATTCCATCGGGATGATCTCCAGCGTACCCGATTGAGCCAGGGCGTTGTTAGCTAACAGTTGACTGCTGCTCGGGTAAATAATCAGCTCTAACGCGGCCAGCAGTGGATGGATGCCGAACTGTCCCACCGTAGGATTCTGGTCGGGGAACTCGAGCTGGTCGGTGGCATCGATCTCCGCCTCCAGCTTGATCGTCTCCACCGGCGGTCCTTTCAAGCGCAGCACCTCGGAACGGTCCCCTGGCTCAGGTCCAACCCCCTGCACCTGCAGCGTGCGGGTGATCGTATCCGGGTTGTACTGCAGGGCAATGATGCGCTTCACCGCGGATGTGTCGGGGTCTATCAGGACCAGGCCGCCTTTGAGCAGGCGCGGGGAGCCAGGGAAGCCCGTCACAGTTGCCCACCTCGGCGGATGGCCCAAAAGTCATTCGAAAGGTTGCTGTTTGATAGATAATCGTACGGCATGCTGAAATAACCTTTCATGCCCCAATCGGTACCCCAGGAATTGCGCACGATAAAGCGCTTATCATCATCGCTATAACCGACCGCAAGAACTGCGTGCCCGCCGACTGAGCGTTCGGTAGACTGCGGCATCGGGACGACCCCGCTCTGGGCGACTTGCTGCGTTTCAAAGCTCTCGTATACCGTGAAGCCGAAGACAAACGGGAAGCCATCGGCCAGGCAGGAGCGCATCTCATCCAGGGTCAGCAGGCGCTGGTAGGAGGTGATGCGGTGGTTGAGCGCTTGTTTGTAGCAGGTAGAGGTCGGTTTCACCCGGAAGCGGGAGATGATGTAGGGCCAGCGTTTTTCTGAACAGACGCCCTGCTTGGCCAGCGTTTTAATACCGTCGCGCAGCATGGCGCCGGAGTCGGACCGGACGGAGTGCTCGATGACTCGCTCATTGTAGTAGATAAAGAGCCGGCTCAAGTCCGTGTAGGGGACCTTGTCTTTAACTTCCAGGAATTCCAGGGCACCTGCCAGGGCGTTGGCAGTACAGCTGCCGAGCTGCCCCTGGTCTTCGACCGGTGGACATGTAGGGCGCAGGTCAACCGACTTGGGCAGCTTGGCAGGGATGCGGTACATTGCCGCAAACTTGAAGTCGCGCTGGTCGGGTAAATCCGGCATCCAACCGTATCCGTGTTTGGGGGTGGTTTGTGTTTCTGTAGCCATGTCATTTCTCCTTTAATAAAGTGATTTCGCAATAACTGCAAATGTTGCGTTTTCTTTTGCGGCTGGAGAGTGAGTTCTGAGCTTATCGTCCGATACCCCCATAAACCGCCCGGGCGATCTGCTGGCCCAATAAGTGTGGGCTACCCTCGCTCGTTAGTTGGATTTGCCCCACTGGCAGGGAGGCCAGCACGCCACCTACCGTCAGGTCCGATGACAGACCAGCAGTCGCGACCAGGCGGGCCAGCTCAGTCTCTACAGCCGCCTGCAACACTGGCCGCTGGTCTGGTTGGAGCGATATACCTTCTAGAATTAACCGATCAATATTAATGTTGACATTCATAATGCCAAACTCCGCAATCAGCTTGCTGTGATCGACAATCCTCAATCCACAATATAGCCATTACACATTGACGGTAACTTTCGACTCCCAACGAAAATCTACCTCATTAACTGGCTTCTCCAGCTTGCGGAACTCCTCATTTTGCCTCTGCCAGATTTCCCAGTCGCTCACGTGATCGTCACCTTTTGAGTAGTAATAAATGCAGGTGGTTGGACATCGTAATCGATGATCAGGCTGTCTACGCCGTCCACCCGCAGGCCTACAGTGAACTCGCCAACCGTTGCAGATTTAACAACGAAC
>CAZPWU010000306.1:0-3887 GCA_964590325.1 uncultured Anaerolineaceae bacterium
GATCAGCATTTGGTAAGAGTACACCCAGCAATTGATAGGATTTGACAACCCGGGCGGCATCTTGCAAGCCAACACCAATGACTAATTCCCTCAATCCCTCCCTTAGTTTATTCGGTAAACGGCCCACCATACCAAAATCCACAAAGGTAAGCTCCCAATCGACTTCATCCGATTGATCACCATCCGATGAATGGTCGATGGGAGTAACAAACAGGTTACCCGGATGCGGATCAGCATGGAAGAAACCATCTTCAAAAATCTGCTTTAAATAAGTATTAAATAAGCGTTTGGCTACCTCTGCCCGATCGATACCAGCTGCGGTGATCGCATCATAATCGGTGATTTTAATAGCCCCCACATCTTCGAGGGTCAGGGCACGTTTGGTGGTATGTGTCCATACCACACCCGGGACGCGCACACCAGGGTTATCAGTGAAAATTGCGGCGAAAGTTTCTGCATTGTGCCCCTCAGCAATGTAATCAATCTCTTCATATAGGACACGGGTGAATTCTGCCAAAAGCGCAGGCACATCGACTCGCTTGCTGATGGGTCGGTAGCGTTTCAACCAGAATCCTACCGTGCGCAAGGCTGCCAGATCGGTAGCAATGATATATTCAATATTTCGACGTTGGATTTTAACCACTACGGATTCGCACCCACCATCCTGTAAGCAGTCTTCGGGGCATAATTTCGCGCGATGAACCTGTCCAAGGGAAGCCGCTGCCAGCGGATGCGGATCAAATACTTCGAATTTCTCTTCCAAAGGTATCCCATATTCTGCCTCGGCCACCCTACGGATATCCTCATACTTTTCTGCAGGCACCTCGTCCTGGAGACCAGCCAGTTCATCGGTTATCTCACGGGGCAATACATCCACCCGTGAAGATAGGAACTGGCCCACTTTAATCATCACTCCTCCCATCCGGATCGCCAATATCCGAAACTGAGCGGCGATTCGGCGCAGCCTTTCAGTCCTGGTGCGTTGAGACCATCCTCTCAAGCCCAAATGTGGGATTATAATTTCCCATAGGATCAGGCTGATAATAACCCCCCCGAAGAAAAATATAATACGGCGGTAACGGGCGCGAAACATAACGCGTGGGATTATACCCGTAACTGTATATTTTCTGTGGTATCCTTTACGTGTTATGCTTGGACTACGACCTGAACAATTTTTATATGGTCCTTGATATCTACTCCCTGATTACTAATCTACTATATGGCCACCACCTCCCTGCTCTCCGAATTCACCATCCCTCAGCAGAAACGATCAAACCGTCGCGGGCCAGTACGTTGGGTTATCTCGCATGCCTTACGCCATTGGCTGGTGGGTCTTCAGATGGTGGTTGGAGCAATCGGCAATGCAGCATTGGCGGCCGCCGTTCCGGTATTCGTGGGACAGGCTTTCGATGCAATACTGGCTAAACCACCTCAGACTCAAACCCTGGTACGGATTGCTATCTTGATCGCTGGGACTCAGATCATTCGTGGTGTGCTTCAATTTGGACGCAACTTTGGTGCAGAATTGATCGCTCAACGTGTGGAACGCGATATCCGGGAGGAGCTGTATACCAGCCTGTTAGGTAAAAGCATGACGTACCACAGCCTGCAGCCAGTGGGTGATACGATGGCGCGTGCCACCAATGACGTGCGTGAGGTTAATTTCATGTTCAGCCCAGGTTTCAATCTTGTCATGGGCTCAGCTGTTTTCATGATCATGCCGTTGATATTAGCCCCCCGCTATCATCCCTCCCTGATTCTAACCCCGCTTCTATTCATCATTGGCTATTTCCTCGCGCTCTGGCAGTATCTTCACGAATTGAGGCCGATCACGACCGAGGTACGCCAGGCATTTGGCCAGCTAAATACTCGGTTGGCGGAGGCAATTGACGGCATCGAGACTGTGAAAGGTATGGCGCAAGAAACAAGTGAAGTAGACCGCTTCGCTTCTAATGCCAGGCGTTTCCGAAATGCGACCGTGCGCCAGGGGAATATTGAAGCTCGCTTCCTGCCTCTCTTGCTAGAGGTTATGGCTGAGGCAGTCGGGTTATTACACGCCATGTTACTCTACCGTCAGGGTGTGCTGGATGTCGGTAATGTTATCGCTTACTTTGGCTTGATCCAGCTTTTTGGTTTCCCAACCTTTACATCGTTATTTGCGTATTCACAAATTTCATTAGGTCTGGCAGGGGCAAAACGCATCCTTGAGCTGATTAACCGGGAGAACAACCTCGATCAAAATAAAACAGGATATGCCAAACCCATGCACGGGGAGATCGAATTCCGTGATGTAACCTTCGCTTATCAGGATATTGAAGCCTCTATTTCCGGGTTAAGTTTTCATATCCAGCCTGGACAGACGGTGGCGATTGTTGGCCAAACCGGTAGCGGGAAGACCTCCCTCGTCAAGCTTGTCAATCGTACTTATGATACGACGAGCGGTCAGGTGTTTGTCGATGGTGTGGATGTTCGCGATTGGAATCTGGAAGTCTTGCGGCGTAATATTTCAATCATTGAGCAAGATATTTTTCTATTTTCGAGAACTATTGCCGAAAATATTGCATTTGGTAAACCGGGGGCGTCCCAGGAAGAGATTGAAGCAGCTGCTCGTGCGGCTCAAGCTCATGAGTTTATCACTACTTTTGAGGATGGCTACCAGACCATTATTGGGGAGCGCGGTGTCACCCTTTCCGGAGGTCAACGACAGCGACTGGCGCTGGCACGCGCTTTCCTCACTGACCCGCGCATCCTGATCCTGGATGATTCGACCAGTTCGATCGATAGTGCTACTGAAGATAAGATTCAACGAGCTATTTATGCGGCGGCGCGCGGTCGCACCACATTGATCATTACCCACCGCCTGTCCCAAATCCGTTGGGCGAACCTGATCATCGTTTTACGCAACGGGCAGATTGCAGCTATTGGCTCGCATGAAGAACTGATGCGCTCCTCTGAAGCATACAGGCGAATCTTCAGCGAGGAATAAAAACAAACCATACTCGCAAACCTGTGTTCGTAGTTATATCTCAACTGATAACTGATCACTAATCTACTTACACTATGGGCTTTTTCTCTGGTTTAGACACCGAGCGTTATGACCGTCAGTACTCCGATCGCCAATTAGTACGGCGCATGGTGGATTATTTTGGCACTCAAAGACAAAAGTTGTTCTTGATTTCGGCTATGGTCTTACTGATGGCAATGGTCGGAGCTGCCTCACCCATTATTGTCTCACGCGGCATCGATCTGCTCGGTAAACAACCCACACTAATGTCCACATTATTGTTAGGTGGAGCGGTTATGCTTGTAGGTCTGACCAACTGGTCAGCTAACTGGCTGCGACGGCGCTTGACCGTACGGGCAATTGGGGACTTGGTGCTTGCATTACGTACCGATGCTTTCCACTCGGCTGTCCAACATGATTTGTCATTCTACGATGAATTTTCCTCTGGTCGAATAGTCTCACGCATCACATCGGATACACAGGAGTTTGGACAAGTGGTGACTCTCGTCACCGACCTGATCTCCCAAATTATCCAGGCTCTCATCTTAGGTGTGGTCCTTATCAAGGTGGAATGGCGTTTATCCCTGATCTTATTCGGTTTCCTGCCAATTATCTTCCTTTATGCATTCAGCTTTCGCACCCTGGCGCGATCTGTCACCCGTCGGGGGATGCGTGCCATGGCGAATGTAAATGCAGCGATAAAAGAAACAGTAAGCGGGATCGCTGTGGCAAAGAATTTTCGTCAAGAAGCCAGCGTGTTCACCGAATTTAACGAAGCCAACCAGATGTCATATCGGGTAAATGTCCGGCGTGGGCTTGTACTATCGATGGTTTTCCCATCTCTAGATGCCTTAAGTGGTGTTGGAACCGCTGTCCTTGTATA
>CAZPWU010000307.1:0-3887 GCA_964590325.1 uncultured Anaerolineaceae bacterium
ATCAAATTAATTAGAGTAGCCCGGACCGGAAATGCCACCGTTATCAAGGCAAAGGGTATAAACTGGTAAGTGTTGTTTTATTACAATTCTTGCTATGTCGTACCCGTAATGAGTGAAGCTGGCTTTTATCCCCGTCGCATCATCGACGGGATTTTTTACATAGGTAAGTTTACCTATCCATATAAGACAGCTTAACCGGGGTGGCACCACGGACCCAAGGCGTTCGTTCCCTAAGGGATGAACGCTTTTATTATTTATGGAGATAGTGTATGGATAAAAAAGGACGTATTCTTACGGGCCATCGACCAACTGGACCACGTCACATCGGTCATCTGGTTGGCACGCTTGAAACATGGGCTGCTTTACAGGATAAATTCGAATGCTATTTTCTGGTAGCTGACCTGCATGTATTAACAACCGATTATAACCATCCTATACGAATCCATGCGAACATTTTAGATGTCCTGGCGGATTGGATAGCAGCCGGAATAGACCCAAAACGTTCCTCAATAGTCTTACAGTCTGCTATACCAGAACATGCCCAGCTATCATTGCTGCTGGGTATGTTAGTAACAGTCTCGCGACTCACGCGAGTGCCCACATATAAAGAACAAGTTAAGGAGCTCAAACTCCAGCCATCGATGGGCTTCTTAACTTATCCAGTTTTACAGGCGGCTGATATCCTAATCTACAAGGCGAATGTCGTCCCGATCGGGGAAGATCAATTACCCCATCTTGAAGTAACCCGCGAGATAGCACGCCGGTTCAATCAATTATATGGTCAGGCATTTAGTGAGCCAGAGCCATTATTATCACATACACCACGTTTACCTGGGACAGACAATCGTACCATGCATACCTCCTATGGGAATACGATATTTCTAAAAGATACTCCTGAAGAAACCACTCGTAAGGTGATGAACATGTATACAGATCCTACACGTATTCATCCCACGGATCCCGGTCACGTTGAAGGAAATCCGGTATTTACTTATCATGATGTCTTTAATCCAGATAAAGAGGAGGTGGTAGAGCTAAAAAACCTATACAGAGCGGGAAAAATAGGAGATGTAGAGGTTAAACGACGCCTATCTGTTGTACTTAATGACTATCTTGATCCTGTTCGACAACAGCGCGTTGATTTATGCGCTCATCCTGATGATCTGAGGGACATAATACGATCCGGTACCATGCATGCGCGCCCGATAGCCCAATCCACACTTTCGGAGGTTTATAAAAAGATGGGATTGGGTACCATTGTTTGATTCGATCATATATGGAAAGGAGATATAGATATTTCGAAAGTTTACAATCAATCGCCTAATTCCCGAAATATAAATCATATTAGACAACAAACAAGAAGGAGAATCTTATGTCTAACCAAACTCGTTTTCTACTAAATGAAACTGATATCCCTCGTTATTGGTATAACATCAATGCCGATATGCCGGTACCTCCATCCCCGGTGTTAAATCCGCAGACCATGGAACCTGTCACACCTGATTTCTTGGGAGTGCTCTTCCCAATTGAGTTGATCAAACAGGAAGTAAGTACGGAACAATATATCGAAATCCCTGAACCAGTTCGAGAAATCTATAAGTTGTGGAGACCCACGCCACTCATACGCGCACGGCGTCTTGAACAAATGCTTGGAACCCCAGCTCATATATATTATAAAAATGAAAGCGTATCCCCAGTAGGCAGTCATAAACCGAACACCGCTGTAGCACAGGCTTACTATAATAAAATATGTGGGACGCATGCCTTGACGACTGAGACCGGGGCAGGACAATGGGGATCTGCGTTAGCAATGGCATGTAACTTTTTTGGTCTGGACCTGGAAGTCTACATGGTCAAGGTGTCATATAACCAAAAGCCTTATCGACGCATTATCATGGAAACCTATGGGGCGCGTGTCTATTCAAGCCCGACCGACCGTACTCAATATGGACGGTCAGTTCTGGCAGAGAGCCCAGATAGCCCCGGTTCTCTAGGTATTGCTATTTCTGAAGCAGTTGAGGTTGCAGTTTCATCTCATGGAACTAAAAAATACAGTCTTGGCTCGGTCCTGAATCACGTACTGATGCATCAAACTGTGATCGGTGAAGAAGCCCTTAAGCAGATGGACCTGGCTGAAGAATATCCGGATGTTGTGATCGGTTGTGTTGGTGGTGGCTCAAACTTCGCTGGCATAGCCTATCCCTTCTTACGGTTAAATCTCCTCGAGGGGAAGCGGATTCGCCTTGTTGCAGTGGAACCGACAGCAACCCCATCTCTGACACGTGGTGTATATGCCTTTGATTATGGGGATACTGCGAAAATGGCCCCGATTGTAAAAATGTACACTCTGGGACATGATTTTATACCGCCTCCGATCCATGCTGGAGGTCTACGTTACCATGGGATGGCTCCAAGCATCTGTGCGTTATTTGATGCTGGTTATATCCAGGCGATTGCTGTCCCACAATTGGCAACATTCGAGGCGGCAATCCAGTTCACCCGGGCTGAGGGTATCGTACCTGCCCCCGAGTCGGCCCATGCTATTCGTGTAGCCATCGATGAGGCATTGGATGCAAAAGAAAAGGCAGAAGAGCGTGTAATCCTATTTAATCTTTCTGGTCACGGTCACTTCGATATGGGAGCCTACCAGTCGTATTTAAACGGTCAATTAGAGGACTATGAATATCCGCTGGAGGCAATAAAGGCTGCGATAGCGAAGTTACCTCAGGTTCCGGTACCTGTATAATATCGTAAAGACCTCCGGTTTCAGTATCTCTGTTTTAACAGTTGCCGATTCTGGAGGTCTTTAATTTCTTCCAATCTACCCATTACCCTTGACTCATTAGGAATTGTCATGGTGTATAACCGGATTAGGGGGTGTGAGCGTGCGTACACACGCTTACACCCCCTAATCCGGTCTCGTACCACGGAAAATCCCAAAGACCCTTACCCGTGATTTGGCGTGTATTCTGAAATTACGTTATAATCTTTCTCCGTTAGGAGGACACAATGCCATTTCGTCGTATAACAACTAACGCCAGAGAGGTTCTAGTTGAAAATCATGGTCCTCCGTCCCAACCATCGATTGCAGCGATTATCCCTGCCTACAATGAGGCTGGATGGATCAATGGGGTGTTGGATGTTTTACGTCAGGTTAACTGCCTCACTGAGATTATTGTTGTTGATGATAGTTCAACAGATGCTACGGCTGATGAAGTCACTCAGGCTGCATATTCTGATAACAGAATAAAAGTTATTACACACCCAACCAATCTCGGGAAAGGTCAAGCTATTTATAGCGGTTGGCGATCTACCCAAGCACCCTATCTCCTTTTGTTAGATGCTGATTTAATTAATTTGACCCCCACCCATGTTATTAATTTAATTCAGCCTGTATTGGACGGACAAGCTGATATGACAGTTGGACTGTTCCGTGGCGGTCATCTTTATACCGATATGAGTCATATCATATCTTCCTGGCTGACAGGGCAGCGTTGCTTAAGATCAGATTTACTACGTTTCGTATCGACAACAGCTGCAGAGGGTTATGGGTTTGAGACTGCGCTTACAGTCGCTGCTCACCAATTTGGATGGCGTATTAATCGGGTCATATTAAAAGGTGTATGGCATATACCCAGTGAAGCACATCGCGGTTTTTGGCTTGGGATGAAGACACATTTAAAAATATATGCTCAGGTAATCAATGCCTGGCGTTTAGCAGGTGGTTGGAAGGTGATAGTCCCGCACCTGGGCCTCAGACAACGATTGCTTTAGATTATGGTTGTGGTACTGGTCGTACCACATTGGACCTACTAAAACGTGGCTGCATTGTTACAGCATATGATATTTCATCCGAGATGCTGGCAATAGCCCAAAAAAAGGTTCAG
>CAZPWU010000308.1:0-3885 GCA_964590325.1 uncultured Anaerolineaceae bacterium
TGCTTAACACTCTCAGCATCAGGGGGTGGATCAAAGGGTTAGCAGCCAGGATAGATTGCGGGGTAGAAAGGAAATCCGGGTTGCCATACAGATCAGTGACTATCGCACCCGCTTCCTGGGCAATCAGCCCACCCGCAGCCACATCCCATGGACTGAGGCGGATCTCCCAAAAACCGTCAAATCGACCTGCAGCAACATAGCATAAATCTAAAGCCGCCGATCCTAAACGTCGAACCGCTTGAGTGCGCAGTGTGAAGTTGGCATAATGGTTCAGGTTGTTGTCGGGATTTATACGAATGTCATAAGGAAAACCGGTCACCAGCAAGCTGTGGTCGAGGTCTGATATATCAGATACTTGTATTGGTTCATCATTCAAACGGGCACCGCGGCCTTTTTCGGCACTGAAACATTCGTCACGCGTGGGGTCATAAACTGCTCCAAGCCAGATTTCCCCCTCTTTGGCAAATGCAACGGTAACAGAATAGATGGGCATACCGTGAGTATAGTTCACAGTCCCATCTAATGGGTCGACGTACCAGGTAAAGGAACCCTCTCCCCCTGTATCACCGCTTTCTTCCGAAATAATCTTGTGCTTAGGGAAATGTTGGCGGATCTCACCTAATAAGAATACTTCCGTACGCTTGTCAATTTCAGTGACTGGGTCGATAACGCTCTTATATGTAACAGCATAGCGCTGGCCATAGCCAGCGCGCAAAATATCTCCTGCCTGTCGTACCAGGGTCTCGATGAAGTCGAGGGTGGGTTCCACTATTCTTTCTTATTTTGTTCCATTAAACGGAAGAGCTCATCCAACTCACGTTGAATTTCGTCACGGTGACTTCGCGCTTCTATGAGTAAGACCTCAAAGGCTGGTTTTTGGTTGTCTGGCAGAGTCTGCAAGAGGCGCTCCGTGCGGCTGATCTGGGTGACTTTGTGACGCAGTTTACTCTCCAGACGCTCCCGATAGCCCTGGTAGAACTCTCGCTGACCGAGTGGCTCTGGTATAGAAGTCGGTCCTCCGGTCAGGGTTTCGGCTACTGTGAGTAAAAATTCCTCGGTATCGACTGGTTTTTCAAGGAAACGTACTGCCCCCAAGCTGAGAGCAAACACCTTATCTTCAGGTGTTACATAGGTGGCAGATAGGAAGATGATCGGGATATTGCGAGTAAGAGGATTTATTCGTATGCTCTGCGCCAGGGCGTAACCATCCATTTTTGGCATTAATATATCGGTGATCACCAAGGCAGGGCGCTCTTTAGCGATCAATTCCATAGCTTCTTGCCCGTTGTGTGCGGTGACGACCGGATAACCTTTAAAGCGCAGGGTGACTTCAAGCAGCTCAAGGACATTAGGAATATCTTCTACAACGAGGATAGGGCCATAAGGTATATTCATGCGGATATTCTAGTCTTTTTTTGGATACAGGGCAAGCGACAAAATTGTTAGGAACTCGTGAAATTGCCTTGATTGTAAAAAGACGAAAAAGGGGTGAGCGTGGGGGCGTACGCCCCCCACTCACCCCTTTTACGGTAAATTCTATTGTGAAGGTTTAAGAATGAGAAAGTACAAGAACTCATCCCAAACCCTTGTTCTCAATCGCCAATCTATTAAAAAACTCGTTCAAGCGACGATGACGTTCTTCAGCCATAACGCGGGCAGCGGGAGTATAAAGACGATCATGAAGATAGCGAAGTTTGAAAACGTATTCGTGGTAGGCGCTGTGAGGCTCTCCGGGTTCGGTCTGACCGGTATTCAAGAACCTTTCTGATGGCTCGGCAAAAACAGGTTGTCCGTGCGTAACAGCGTAAGCGATAGCGCGCGCCACACCAACAGCACCAATCGCATCTAGTTTATCGGCATCGAAAAGGATCTGGGCCTCCAGAGTCTTGGGTGGTTCGGTAGCATCGCGGAAGCGGTGGGCGCGGATGCAGTGTTGAACAGCACTTATGCGAGTCTCGGGCCAACCTTCTGCTTGTAAAACTTTGCGGGCAAATTCAGAAGAGGAATGGTGATGACTTGCACGAATGGTTAGACCACTTGGATCGCACGGTTCAGTCGGCTGTAAATTGGTATCGTTTAATAAGCTAATGTCCACGTCGTGCAACAGGACCGCGGCGTGCACAATTTCTAAGTCAGCAGATTCTTGCAGGGCTAGATATTCTGCCAGGCGGTAGACGCGTAGGACATGGTCAAACCCATGGACCGGGTCTGTGGGATACCAGGCACGCGATTGTTCGATGGTAGGCATAATGTGGGAAAGGGATTAAGGATCACGAAATAAGGGAATAGGTGTGATTGCGATATCGGCAGGAGCTAAGAATGCGTTTTTAGATGATGCCAAGGAGATGCAGGACGATCAGGATCATTCCCAAGATGAAGATAGCGAAGCATCCAAAGGCAAGGATGCGGATAGCAAGGTGAAAAAAGACCCTTAATAAACTCAGGGCAATGATTAACACCAGGATCAATAAACCAATCTGGATAAGCCTGTCAGTCGATACAGCGAGTATAGATTGCATGGTCAGCCTTTCATTGGGTAGATAATCCCTTTTTTGATCACGGTATGAACAAGGTTTGTTCCAAACCGATAACCTAGATGATGGTAATCGGCTACGGAGAGCAGCAGCAGGTCAGCCTGTTTGTCGGGTTCAAGAGAGCCGACCTGGTCGGCGCGACCAATAGCAGCAGCTGCATTGATGGTAGCGGCTGCGATCGCTTGAGCAGGGGTCAGGCGTAAGTAACGGCATGCCAGAGCGATGGCAAACTGCATGCTCTCACACCAGGCGGTGCCGGGATTGAGGTCGGTAGCCAGGGCAAGGATACCACCGGCGTCGAGGATTTCTTGGGCTGGAGTGTATTGGGTCTCTGCCAGGCCGAATGGTGTGCAAGGGAGAGCAACTGCAACGGTATTGCTGTGGGCCAAGGCGGCGATATCCGCAGAGGAGGTTTTAACAAGGTGGTCAGCCGAGACAGCGCCGAGCTCAACTGCCAGGCAGGTCCCACCCAGGTTGTCGAATTCATCGGCATGGATTTTTAAAGGAAAGCCAAGGTCGTGGGCAGTCTCCAGGATTCTCCGGGACTGCTCCAGATTAAATGCGCCGGTTTCGCAGAAGACATCGACGAAGGGTAGGGGTCGTAAAGTGGCATGAGCTTCCCACCACTCATGCACCCCGGGTAGCATCTCATTGCAGATCAGAGCAGTGTAGCCATCGGGGTTGCTTTGAAAATCAGGTGGGATGGCGTGCGCCCCAAGGAAAGTGATAGCAATCTCCAATGGGCCTTCTGCATCGAGGGTAAGAATGGCCTGAAGCATACACAGTTCGGCAGCGGTTTGCAGACCATATCCGGTCTTGACTTCGGCTGTAGTAGTGCCATGGGAGAACATGGTCCTCAGGCGCAAACGAGTTTCCTCAACAAGGGCTGAAAGAGAGGCCTGGCGGGTTGCCCGGACGGTGGACAGAATTCCTCCGCCAGCTGCCAGGATTTCAAGGTAAGATTTACCTTGCAGGCGCATATCGAATTCAATCGCACGGTCGCCAGCCCAGATCGCATGGGTATGCGGATCGACAAAGCCCGGCATGACAACATGACCAGAAGCATCAAGATTGTCTTCGTGTGGATAAGCAGCAGAAAGTTCAGCCGTCCTTCCGACGGTAATAATTTTCCCATCTCGGATGAGCACAGCACCATTTTCGATTAAATTTAAACGACCCAGATCATGACCTCGCTGTGGGCCACCGCTTAAAGTTAGGAGTTGGGAGGCAGAATGGATGAGCATTCGATCAATGGATACCGAACAAGGAAATTGAGGACAATAAATAATGGATTAGTGAAAAGAAGGTGCTTACTATTATACCGAATCTTCTGTGCTCAACCTGTTTAGGA
>CAZPWU010000309.1:0-3859 GCA_964590325.1 uncultured Anaerolineaceae bacterium
CCTTAAAGAAGGTGAGATAGTCTTTTGTCACATGCCACACTATCAGCCACCCGACCCGATGAGATACGACGTGATGGAGCGCACGTACAGGGCAACTTGGAATTCTATGGTACTCCCCACCATCTTCAGCACCGCGTCGCTAATCCTCTGTACGACGCCCATCGAGGAGGATCAGATGGTTGATCTAGGCTGCCCGAAGGAGAAATGCCACCTGTACCTGAGCGGGGTTGACGAGGAGTCCTTTAGGAATAGCCGGTTCGAAGGTGAGGGTGTGCGTAGTAAATACTCGATCCCTGAAGGCGTGCGGCTAGTCACCTACCTGGGGACGATAGAGGAGAGGAAAAACCCGTTGGCGGTTGTCCGAGTCGCAAAGCAGTTAAGTGGTTTGAGGGACGTGCATTTCGTCGTCGCTGGCTTTCCATCGAATCAGGATCAGCAGATAATGAAGGAGACAAGGGGATTAACTAACCTTACCTATATTGGGGAGATAAACGATGCTGATAAGATCGAGTTGATCCGCGAGTCCTACCTAAACATCCTTCTGAGCCATATGGAGGCACTTGGGTTGACTCAGATCGAGTTCATGTACTGTGGGGTGCCCGTGGTGACGTCGGCGGTTGGGGGTCAGGCATGGTTGATCAGAGACGGCGTAGATGGCATCCATGTGGACGGGCCTAAAGATATAATCGGGGCGGCCGAGGCAGTGAGAATTTTAGTGGAGAACCCAGAGAAGAGGGATGAGCTCGGTCAGAACGCCAGGAAGAGAGTCGAGAATTTCACGCTTGCCAAGATGACCTCGGCGTTATCTAGGCGTCTATCAGTGTTAAAAAACTCAAATTGATCGTTATAAAAAGTAGCCGAAGCATTTCCTTGGGAGGTGTCAGAGGTCCCAACAGGCCCAAATGAGGTTAAAATCGTGGCCAATATGGCCTGGCCATCCTTCAGGAACGTGGCTATTGATCTATGTAAAGCTCTTAGTCCCCTATGCCAACCGGCGGTCTTTGATCTTTCTGAGGCCAGTCCAGGTGGTCGCGTTATCCTTGTGGAGACGATCAAGAAGGATACTTTCAAGTTCATTAAAGAGAGGCTCCACGGGAGCGACGTGGTTCTCTATGGACCGACTGAGGGGCATAGCATCCTTGACGAGGAGAGCAGGGCGGTTGCGAGAGACATCAAGGTTGTCGCGGTGAGCCACTTTGTGAAGAAGATGCTTGAAGAGATCGACGTAACAGTTGCCGGGGTCGTGCACCACGGGGTGGATATGGAGTTCAGGGATGTGGACCCGGACCTTGTAGAGTCGATTGAAAGCAGGGTTAGGGGTAGATTAATGGCATTAACGGTCGCGGGCAACGACCCGAGGAAGGGGGTGCAGGAGCTGCTTCATGCTTATAGGATCGTCGAAGAGGAGGTGCCTGATAGTTTCTTAATCGTGCATTCGCAGCCGAAGACGTACTATAATCCTGTTGAGAGGAGATTTAAGAAGAGGTTTTGCGACCTGCCGGGGTTATCATCTGCCCTGGGTATTGAACGGATCTGGTTGACGGCCAGTCACGGGTTGCTGACGCCTCAACAGGTGAACGCGCTATATAGCTGTTGCAGCATCTACGTCTCATCGAGTCTTTCTGAGGGGTTCGGGCTGCCTATCTTAGAGGCGTTCAGGTTCAACAAGCCGGTCGTCGCGGTCGACGCGCCTCCATTCAACGAGGTCATAGAGGACGGCATTACTGGTAAGTTATTCGAGTTTGAGAAGGTAAAATGGGTGAATTATAAGAGTAGTATAAGGTTCAAGCTCCACTCGTATTCGCCTAGAAGGCTCGCTGAGGCGATCGTCTCCCTACTATCGGACCGTAGTAAGTTGAAGGCTATGAGCAGGAGGATAAACGAATCGAAGTATCGTTGGGATATCCGAGCGGTATATCCGAGGCTTCTAGATTTCTTTTAACCTTGACCAAAATTATCCATATTTTAAAAATAAGCAAAATCAAACGAGAGAATCTTTGATAAATAAGAGGATTTGAAAAAACTATCTTCCAACTCCTCCCAGGTTAAGCTTAAAGATCCCCACACCATCGCGCGCGGTCTTCGGGGTCCATCGAGTCAGCTACATTGATCCGCGCCAGTTTCTTGGGGCGAGGGACGCGACTGCCTCCTGGTAGCAGGTAGGCCTTAGCCGGGCTCAGATCGATCTGGTCGCGCGCGCATTCGCAATCTATATTGTACGTGATAATTGTTCTACCGTGGTCTTCAGGTAAGGAATGAAATTCGGGTACTTTATAGGCGCGCGCTTGCACGGTCATCCCGCCCTCAGGCTCACGTAGAAGATTAGCAGTGCGAGGGCGAAGAGGGCGGCGGAGATCATGAAGAGCACCTCAAAGCCAAATAGCGTTGGTATTAGCCCACCGCTATAGTTTCCGAGTGCACCGCCGAGGCTCGTGAATGCATCGAAGATCCCGAGGCTGCCTGAGGCCGCGTACGTCACGGCGACCATCTCGGCTCCAACCGAGTAGATCGACCAGGAGAGGGCGACCAGGCTCAGGATTATCGCTGCAGCGACGACGTTGGCTGGCGTAGGGAGCGTGAGGACCAGGGGTATCGATGCGACTAGGACAATCCTCATGAAGGTCGCTGTCAAAACTGGTCGTTCACCCTCGGAACCCGCGATCTTACCGACAAACAGGTAGCTTAGAGCCCCGATGATGCTCCTGACCTGGAATACGGCGAAGATGGTTGAGTTTGTGAACTTGGCCCTGGTGAGCAGGAAGACGGTCAGGGTTGTGAATGCATTTGAGGCGGCGAAGGAGAAGAGTGCCTTACCTATTCCGAACATCCTCATGTCGGCGCTTCTCCCGAAGCGCCACTTCCCATCGAGGCTAGGGGCGATTGTACCGTCTCTATTGAGGTGATAGGAAAAGTCCTCAAGCTTCCCGAAAGCCCTATCCAGCCTGTCGAAGCTGCGTTCAATGTATAGGGGGGGCTCACGCAGGGTCAGAAGGGCGGATACGAATGAGACGAAAACAAGGGGGGCCGTGTATGCGAGAAGGGCTCTGTAGCCTATTGCGTTGACCGTGAGTATGCATGCACCCAGCCCAATCACGGCTCCGACTCCTTCTATGAGACCCTGTCGGGCGATTGCCCGGCTCCTACTACCCCGATTGTAGGTCTCCGCGATCAATATACTTGTCGATGGACCCTTGAGGTAGCCGATGAGCTCCTTGGTGACATAGAGTAGCTGGAAGAGGACTACGCTGAAGGTGGCGGACATGGCGTAGAGTATGATCGAAACCCCCAACAGCGAGGCGAGGATGAATGGCTTCGAGGTCCTATGCCTGTCTGGGAGTGAGCCGAGGTATAGGGAGGTGGGTATGAGGAGCGCCGAGGCGGCGAATGTCATCGTACCCAGATCGATGAGCGTAGCGCCCAACTCCTGCACCATGTAAAGTGGTATGAGGGTCCCCAGGATTCCCTGCGCAACATCGTATGGCAGGTATGTGGCTACCCATGGCAGGCTATTGTCCTTCTCCATTTGAAGGGCATCCTCAATTCGATATTGTTGTGGGACATTTATGACGCTTTAAGTGTAACTCCTCCATCTCGCCCTTCCGCTCCTGTGCGTGCACTTACACTCAGCCCCAGACGTTTTTCGCACACAGTCACAGCCTACACCTAGGCATGCGTGAAACATATATTTTCGCGCGCGGTTTAAGAGGTACACGAACTACGTGATCTCGTGCGCGCCGCCTTTTTGGAAATTTTGAATATTTTTCAGTGAAAAAAAGGCTAAATCAAGCTCCGTTCAGGTGAGCTAAACACGTACTGATGTTTTATCCCTTACGGTGACAAACTCTTAATCATTAATGCT